>JACPQO010000121.1 GCA_016190405.1 Chloroflexota bacterium
CTACCAGGCCCGCAACGAGCAGGCCATGGTCCACGCCTCGGCCGCCTTCGCCAAGATGAGCCGCCGCCTGCGCATCTTCGCCTGCACCAGCTCTATCGGTCCCGGCGCCACCAACATGGTCACCGCCGCCGCCGGCGCTACCATCAACCGCCTGCCGGTACTGCTGCTGCCGGGCGACATCTTCGCGCGGCGCAACGTCGCTCCGGTGCTCCAGCAGCTGGAGTCGCCGCAGTCGCAGGATATCTCGGTCAACGATTGCTTCAAGCCCGTCTGCCGCTACTGGGATCGCATCGTGCGGCCGGACCAGCTCATCACGGCCCTGCCCGAGGCGATGAGGGTATTGACCTCGCCGGCGGAGACGGGCGCCGTCACCCTGGCCCTGCCCCAGGACGTGCAGACCGAGGCGTTCGATTACCCGGCGGCGCTGTTCGAGAGGCGGGTCTGGCGCATCGCGCGGCCCCGTCCGGACAGCGCACTGCTCCAGCGGGCCGTGGAGTGGGTCAGGGCCAGCCAGCGGCCGCTGATCATCGCCGGCGGCGGCAGCGGCTACAGCGAGGCGAACGACGAGCTGGCGCGGTTCAGCGAGGAGACCGGCATCCCGGTCGGCGAGACGCAGGCGGGCAAGGGGTCGCTGCCCTACGATCATCCGGGCAACGTCGGCGGCAGCGGCGTCAGCGGCGCCCGGCCGGCGAACGTCATCGCCCGCGAGGCCGACCTGGTCATCGCCGTCGGCACCCGCCTGACCGACTTCACGACGGCCTCCAAGACCGCCTTCCAGGACCCGGGGGTCCGCTTCCTGAACATCAACATCGCTGAGTTCGACGCCCACAAGCAGGCGGCGCTGCCCCTGGTGGCCGACGCCAGAGCGGCCCTCCAGGAGCTGGGCGGGCGGCTGCGCGGGTTCCGCGTGAGCGAAAAATACAGCGAGCGCGTCCGCTCGCTCCGCGCCGAGTGGGATGCCGAGGTCGACCGCATCTTCCACCTCGGCCACGGGCCGCCCATCAGCCAGGGCGAGATCATCGGCGCGGTCAATGAGTTCGCGCGGCCACAGGATGTCGTCGTCGGCGCGGCCGGCAGCCTCCCCGGCGACCTGCACAAGCTGTGGCGCACCCGCGATGCGCGAGGCTACCACCTGGAGTACGGCTACTCGTGCATGGGGTACGAGATCGCCGGCGGCCTGGGCGTCAAGATGGCCGGCCCGGACCGCGAGGTCTACGTGATGGTGGGCGACGGCTCCTACCTCATGATGTCTTCGGAGATCGTGACCTCCGTTCAGGAGGGGTACAAGCTGAACATCATCCTGCTGGACAACCACGGCTTCGGGAGCATCGGCGGGTTATCGAAGTCGCTGGGCTCCGGTGGCTTCGGGGCCGAGTACCGGTATCGCAATCCGGACACGGGCCAGCTCGACGGCGCGTTCCTGCCCGTCGATTTCGCGGCCAACGCCGCCAGCCTGGGCGCCCACGCTATTCGAGCGGTGACCGTCGACGACCTCTGCGGCGCCCTCGAGGAAGCCCGCCGGCAGGAGCGGACGACCGTGATCGTGGTGGAGGTCGACCCGAACGAGCGAGTTCCCAGCTACGAGTCGTGGTGGGACGTGCCCGTCGCCGAGGTGTCGGAGATGGAGTCCGTCCGGGGGGCACGCGCGGCGTACGAGGAGGCGCGAAAGAAGGAACGGCACTTCCTGTGAACAAGATACGGGTGGCCAACGCCCCCTGCTCCTGGGGCTTCGTAATGGGGCTCGACCCGGGCGAAAGGCCGGACTACCTCCAGGTCCTGGACGAGATGGCGGCGACGGGCTACGCGGGCACGGAGCTGGGCGACCGGGGTTTCATGCCCGATGAGCCGCAGACGCTGCGGGCCGAGCTCTCGAAGCGCAACCTGGCCATGGTCGGAGCCTTTGTCCCCGTCGCGCTGGCCAGCCCGACCGCTGCGTCCCAGGGCCTGGCCGATGGCCTGCGCGCCGCCCGGCTGCTGGCCGCCTGCGCGGGCGCAAGATCCGCGAGCAGCGGGCCCTTCGTCATCCTGGCTGACAGCGGTGACGCGACGCGGCTGAAGTTTGCCGGCCGCATCGGGCCGGAGCACGGCTGGAGCCCCGATCAGTGGCGGAGCTGCGCCGGGGCTGTGCGCCGCATCGCCGAGGCCGTCAGGGACGAGACGGGCCTGCGCACCGCCTTCCACCATCACAGCGCCACTTACGTGGAGACGCCGGTCGAGGTCGAGACCCTACTGGACCAGACGCCACCGGATCTGCTGGGCCTGTGCCTGGACACCGCGCACTACGCCTACGGCGGCGGCGACCCGCTGGATGCCCTGAGGCGCTTCGGCGAGCGCGTCTGGCACGTGCACTTCAAGGACTGCGACACGGAGGTGGTGGCCCGCGCCCGCGCTGAGGGCTGGGACTACCTGGAGGCGCTGCGCCGGGGCATCTTCTGCGATCTGGGCACAGGCGGGCTTGATTTCCCTTCCCTCCTGGCTGAGCTGCAACGGCAGGGCTACGAAGGCTGGATCGTTGTCGAGAACGAGTCGCCGTCGGGCGGGGACACGCCGCCACAGAAGGCCCAGCGCGATCGCGATTACCTCAGGGAGCTGGGGCTGTAGGGTGGGAGCGGGCCGTTGAAGGACACGGACGTGAACGTGGGTGTGATAGGGGTCGGCATCATGGGGCGCCTGCACGCCGAATACCTCGCTTTCCGCGTGCGCGGGGCCTGCCTGATGGCCATCGCCGACGTTGATCGGGCGGCGGCGGAGGCCTGCGCCGCGCGGTGCAACGAACCGGCCGTGTACGCGGACTACCGCGAGCTGCTGAACGACCCTGCCATCGACGCTGTGGCGGTCTGCTCGCCGCCGCAGACGCACGGCCAGATCATCGAAGCGGCGGCCGCCGCCGGCAAGCACATCTTCTGCGAGAAGCCCCTGGGCTGTGACCTGGGCAGCATCGACAGCGCCCTGGCCGCTGTCCGCAAGGCCGGCGTCAAGTTGCAGGTGGGGTTCAACCGCCGCTTCGACGCCGGTTTCCGGCAGGCGCACGAGGCGGTCACCGCGGGCAAGATCGGCAAGCCCCGCATCCTGCACATCGTCAGCCGCGATCCGGAGCTGCCGCCGGCCGAGGAGATCGCGCGCCCCGCCGGCCTGTTCCTGGACAGCACCGTCCACGATTTCGACATGGCCCGCTATCTGATCGGCGGCGAGGTCGAGACCGTGTACGCGCTGGGCGGGGCCATGGTGCATCCGGGCTCCAACGTGGACACGGCGCTCATCACCCTCCGCTTCGCCAACGGCGTCCTGGGGACGATAGACAACAGCCAGACGGTCTACGGCTACGACCAGCGGGTGGAGGTGTTCGGGTCGGGGGGCGCCATCTCGGTGGAGAACGAGAAGCGGCACGGCGCCACGCTCAGTGACAAAGCAGGGCTCCACGCCGCGCTGCCGCTCCACTTCTTCAGGGAGCGATACGCCGATTCCTACATCGCCGAACTGACGGCCTTCGTCGATAGCATCCTGGAGGACACCGATCCGCCGGTGACGGGCCACGATGGCCGGGCGGCGGTGGTGCTGGCCCTGGCGGCGCAGCGCTCCTACCAGGAAGGCAGGCCGGTGGTGGTGAAGGAGATCGATGCGTCTCGACCCTGATCACGATGGCCCGTGCGACAGTGGGGCAAAGCCCCACCGCCGTGGCGGGCGATGCCCGATTGACGGCCGCGGCTTACAGGGCCATGCTGTGTCTGGCCTGCCATCGGGCAGGGACTGTGTTATCGTTCCCAGGAGGCAGAGGTGATTGAAGCGACCGCCGAAGAGGCGATGATCCGCGAGTTCGTCCGGCAGGTGGCCAAGAGATACGGTCGCGACTACTGGCTGGCGAAGGCCCGCGAAGGCGCTTTCACGGAGGAGCTGTGGCGGGAGCTGGCGGCCGGCGGCTACCTGGGCATGGTGATACCGCCGGAGTACGGCGGCGGCGGGCTGGGCATGCAGCAGACGGCCGCCCTGGTCGAGGAGATGGGCCTCCAGGGCATCCCTCTCCTTCTGCTGGTGGTGGGCAACGTCATGGACGCCATCCTCATCGCCCGCTACGGCAGCGACGAGATGAAGGAGCGGTACCTGCCGCCCCTGGCCCGCGGCGAGATCAAGCTCTGCTTCGCCCTCACCGAACCGACCGCCGGTTCCAACAGCTTTCGCACCTCGACGCTGGCCCGCCTGGACGGCGACTCCTACGTCCTCAACGGCCAGAAGATGTTCATCACCGGCGTCGATCAGTCCGACTACAGCCTGGTGGTCGCCCGGACGACGCCGTTCGAGCAGGTGGAGGACAAGCGGGCGGGCCTGTCGCTGCTCGTCGTCGACCGGCGCTCGCCGGGCATAACCCTTCAGCCGCTGGACATGGGCGTCCTCCACCCCGAGACCCAGTTCGCGCTGTACTTCGACGATGTGCGGGTGCCGCGCGGCGACCTGGTCGGTGAGGAAGGCAAGGGCAGCAAGTACCTGTTCGATGCATTGAATCCGGAGCGCATCAGCGCCGCCGCACTAGGAGTCGGCCTGGGACGGTACGTCCTGGAGAAGGCCGTGGCCTACGCCAAGGAGCGCGTTGTCTTCGACGTTCCCATCGGGGCTCACCAGGGGCTCGCGCACCCCCTGGCCATCGCCCGCACGCACCTGGAGCTGGCCGGCCTGATGACCCGCCACGCGGCGCAGATCTTCGACGGCGGCGACAAGGTGACCGCCGCCGCCTACGCCAACATGGCCAAGTTCGCCGCCGCCGAGGCCGCCACCGAGGCCTGCGACCTGGCCATCGAGGTGCACGGCGGCAGCGGCTTCAGCACCGACGTCGACCTCATCACTGTGTGGCCGCTCATTCGCATGTTGCGCACGGTGCCCGTTTCGCGTGAAATGATCCTGAACTACATCGGCGAGCACGTCCTGGGGCTGCCCCGCTCCTATTGAAAGCGAGGTGATGCGTGACCGCCAGAGTAGCCATCGTCGGCATCGGCCAGACCGGATACACGGGCTCAGACGACAACCGCCTCTACCACGAGCACGACTTCGAGGCGGCCCGCCTGGCCCTGGCCGACGCCGGCTTGGACCGAGGCGACCTGGACACCGTCGTCTGCTCGGGCTGGGACGCCGTGGACGGCCGCACCATCTCCGACATGCACACCGCGATGTCCGCCGGCGGCTTCCTGAAGGACTCCAGCCACGTGGGCGAGGACGGCATCATGGCCCTGGCCTACGCCTACATGCGCATCGCCGCCGGCCTGTTCGACGTCGCCCTGGTCAGCGGCCACGGCCACGCCGAGTGCTCTTTCGAGACCGTCAGCAACGTCGTCTTCGATCCGCTGTTCGTCCGCCCGCTGGGGCAGAGCCACCTGGTCAGCCTGGCCCTGCAGGCCAGCGCTTACAGGCAACGCTACGGCGTGAGCGACCAGCAGGCGGCGGCGGTGGTGGTCAAGAACCGGCGCAACGGCGCCGGCAACCCTCGCGCCCATCTGCGATCGCCGGTGACGAAAGAGGAAGTGATGGCCTCGGCCCCCGTCTGCTATCCGCTGCGGGCGCTGCACTGCCCGCCGCAATCGGTCGGCGGCGTGGCCCTGATCCTGGCCGCCGAGGACACCGCCCGTCGCATCACCGGCCGGCCCGTCTGGATCACCGGCATCGGTTGGGCCATCGACAGCTATGACCTGGGGTCCAAGGAGCTGGCCCGTCTCGGTTCCCTGGCGGCGGCGGCCAAGCGGGCCTACGGCATGGCCGGCATCGAGCGGCCCCTGGACCAACTGGACGTGGCCGAGCTGCACGACATAACCCCCTTCCACGAGCTGATGGCCTACGAGGCGCTGGGGCTGGCCGCGGAAGGCGGCGCCGCCCGGCTGGTCGAGGAGCGAGCTACCGATACCGGAGGCAAACTGCCGGTCAACCCCTCCGGCGGCGTCCTCTGCACCAACCTCTATGGCGCCTCCGGGCTGGTCAGAGCTGCAGAAGCGGCCCTCCAGCTACGGGGCGAGGCCGGGGAGCGGCAGGTGGCCGGGGCCCGCAGGGCTCTCGCGCACGGCATGAGCGCGCCCAGCGGCGCCGCCGCCCGCACGGACTGCGTCGTGGTCCTGGAGGGAGGCTAGGCCATGCCGAGACGGGTCGCCATCGTTGCTGCCGGGCTGAGCCGCACCTCCAGCCACCGCGCCGACGTCACCTACCCGGAGCTGGTCCGCGAGGCGGTCAGCGCCGCCCTGGAGCAGGCCGGTCTCCAGCCCGGCGATATCGACGCCGTGGCCTACGGCTCGATGGACCCCTTCGACGGCGTGTTCGCGCCGGAGCGCTGGAACGTGGAGGCCTGCGCCGGGGCGGGCGTCGCCAACCTGCCCTTGATGAAGATCACCACCGGCGGCACCACCGGCGGCTCCACCGCCCTGGCCGGCTACTACCATGTCGCCTCCGGCCTCTTCGACGTCGTATTAGCCGTCGCCTCCCAGCGGGTGGGCGAGACGCTGGAGGCGCAGCTAGTGCTGAACACGGCGATCGACCCCATCTACGAGCGCTGGCTGGGCGGCGGCGCCATCACCATCGCCGCCCTCCAGGGAGCGCGTCACTTCTGGCGCTACGGCACCACCGAGGAGGACCTGGCGCTCGTCTCCGTGAAGGACTACGAGAACGCCCGCCGCAACCCCTACGCCCATCTCATGCGCATGCTGACCGTGCAGGACGCCCTCCAGACCCGCATGATCTCCTGGCCCCTGCGCCTGAGCGACTGCTGTCCCAGCTCCGACGGCGCCGCCGCCCTCATCTTCGCCTCCGAGGAGCGGGCCCGACGAACCAGCGACCGTCCGGCCTGGATCATCGGCGCTGGCCAGATTACCGACAACTACTGGGTGGGCGACCGCACCTGGTACGAGGACTGGGACAGCCTCTCGATGCTGGCCCGCAAGGTGTACCGCCAGGCCAAGATCAGCGACCCCTTGCGCGAGCTGGACGTGGCCGAGCTGTACAACGCCTTCTCCATCCAGGAGATCATCGAGTACGAGGCCCTCGGCTTCTGCGAGAAGGGGAAGGGGGCGGAGCTGATCCGGAGGGGCGTTACGGCCATGGACGGCCAGCTCCCGGTCTGCCCCTCCGGCGGCGTGCTGTGCACCAACCCCATCGGCGCTTCGGGGATGATCCGCGTGGCGGAGGCGGCCCTCCAGACCATGGGCAAGGCCGGCGACCGCCAGGTGCCCAACGTCAAGAAGGCGCTGGCCCACGCCTGGGGCGCCGCCATCGGCTTCCACACCCTGATGGTCCTGAGCTCCGAGGCGCCCTGACCCGACAGGAGGCATCAGCATGACGCAAGAGGAAGAGATCGTCATCGTCCCCGGGCGGTGGGACCTGCCCTTCCGGCATACCGCCGGCCGGGTGGCCAGCCACTTCTTCCACGGTCTCAAGGATAAGCGCATCCTGGGCCTGCGCTGCCCACGCTGCCGCCGTGTGCTGATGCCGCCGCGCCCCTTCTGCGAGCGCTGCTTCGTGCCGATGGAGGATTGGGTGGAGGTAGGGCAGCAGGGCGTCCTGGAGGCGTTCACCACCTGCTACGCCCGCTTCACGGGCCTGCCGGACCCACCGTACTGCCTGATCCTGGTCAAGCTGGACGGCACGGACTCCGCCCTCCAGCACCTCCTGGGCGAGGTGGAGCTGGAGGACATCGACAAGATGAAGGAGGCGGTGCAGATCGGCATGCGGCTGGAGGCCGTCTGGCGGGAAGAGAGGGAGGGCGGTATTCAGGACATACGGTACTTCCGCCCGGCGGGCTGACGTTCGCGATGGCGATCAACAAGGTCCTGGGCAGCTTCGATGAGGCGGTAGCCGATGTCTTCGACGGCGCCGTGCTGCTCATCGGCGGCTTCGGCGGCCCCGGCGAGTGCCCCAGCTACCTGGTCGCCGCCGTGGCCCGCAAAGGGGCCAAGGAGCTGACCATCGTCGGCAACTCCGGCGGCTGGGGCTCGGAGCTCATCTCGCAATTGCGCACCCGCATGGCCAGCGTGCTGCGCATCCCGCCCGACTGGTACGACCCCGGCCTCCTCGTCGAGCGGGGCCAGGTGAGGAAGGGCATCCTCTCCGTCCCGGCGGCTCCCGGCCACATCTACACGCCTTTTGAGAAGGCGGTGATGGAAGGGACGGCGGAACTGGAGCTCATCGGGCAGGGCAGCCTGGCCGAGCGGATTCGCGCCGCCAAGGGCGGCATCGCCGCCTTCTACACGCCGGTCGGCGTCGGCACTGTCGTCGAGAAGGGCAAGGAGGTGCGGGAGTTTGACGGCCGGAAGCACCTGCTGGAATGGGCGCTGAAGGCCGACTTCTCCCTGGTCCGCGCCCACAAGGCCGACCGCTACGGCAACCTGGTGTACCGCGGCTCCTCCCGCACCATGAACGCGACGATGGCCGGCGCCTCCACCGTCACGATCGCCGAGGTGGATGAAGTGGTGGAACCCGGCGCCCTGGACCCCGAGTGC
Organism: Chloroflexota bacterium; assembly: GCA_016190405.1. The sequence goes on from JACPQO010000121.1 coordinate 8,463, forward strand.
ATCGTGACGCCGGGCGTCTACGTGCAGCGGATCGTGGTGCGGCCCCGTGAGCCGCGCGTGTGGGACGAGCCCGCATAGGAAGGAAACACCAATGTAGCGGCGACCTTCAGGTCGCCACGGTGGGATGGAGGCCTGGAGGCTGCCCTGAGCCAAGCGAAGGGTCGCCAGGGGCGGTGGAGGCCTGAAGCCTGTCCTGAGCCTTGTCGAAGGGGCCTCCGCTACAGCGGCTTCTCGAGGGAGGTCTATCGATGCCCGGTGAACGCCTCGACGAACAGACGATGGCTATCCGCGCCGCCAAAGAGTTCCAGGACGGCATGGTGGTGAACCTGGGCGTGGGCATCCCCACCCTGTGCAGCAACTTCGTGCCGCCGGAGAAGGAGATCATCTTCCATTCGGAGAACGGGATCATCGGCTTCGGGCCCATCGTCACTGATCCGGATGAGGCGGACGAGAACCTGATCAACGCCAGCGTGCAGCCGGTGCGTCCGCGGCCGGGCATGGCCATCGTCGATCACGCCGAGAGCTTCGTCATCATCCGCGGCGGGCACATCGACCTGACGGTGCTGGGGGCGTTGGAGGTCTCCGAGCGCGGCGATCTGGCCAACTACACGCTGCCCGGCAAGGAGGTGGGCAGCTTCGGCGGCGGCCAGGACCTGGCCTTCTGCGCCAGGGAGGTCATCGCCCTCATGACGCACACCACCCGCGAGGGCGGGCCGAAGGTGGTGAAGCAGCTGACCTCGCCGGTCACGGCGCCGGGCTGCGTCGACCTGATCATCACGGACATCGCCGTAATCGAGGTGACCGGGCAGGGACTGGTGCTGAAGGAGATCGCTCCCGGCTGGACGGCCGATGAGGTCCAGGCCCTGACGGAGCCGCGGCTGATCGTGAGCCCCGAGCTGAGGGAGATAGCGCTGCTGTAAGGGCGGGCACTAGCGCACTGTAATTGGCCGGCCTTTAACGGCTTGCGCTATCTCCCTCATCATCTCATGTCGAACGGAATGGTGCCACTTATCCCGTGAGCCTCATAGAAGCCGGCATCGTCCGCGGTAGTGATTGGCGCCTGGTGGGGGGCGTTGTGGTTCTGGAATTCATACCCCCATTCATGCTCTCTGATGATGAGCTTGCTTTTCTTGTCCCGGACCTTGAGGACAGCATCCACGTCCTGTTTGAAGGCGTAGTACCGTTTTGTCTCCCCCTCCTTATAGTTTGGAACGTTGCTGATGTGCTCGTCGCGTACGCTTTTCTCCGTGTCGTTGTCGAACATGAGCCACTGACCGTTGGTATGCCAACCATCGTCCTGCACGTTGTTAGCAAATGGATCGCTTCCGACGCCGAAAGTGATCTTCGGATCTGAATTGCTGTATGCGTCGTAGACGGCCTGCTTTCCGAGTTGGGTACCTGCGTTGTTCCACAAGGAGGTGTTATTGGTTATGAACTGCGTGTATTCGCAGAGAGTCAAGTTCGTACCCCTGAAGGTGATCCGCCAGTCGGTGTTCAAGATGTAATTGCCGGCAATGGTCTCGAAGTCGGGATGATCCTCTACTGTAATTGACGTAACCGTACAGCTCTTGACCGGCAACTCCGCTGAGGCCGGCGCCTTCGTCGTGTTCGTCCCTTCGGCGATGGCGGTGTTCCTGAAGGTCCCGCCCCCCTTCGGCGTTCCCTTGCAGACGATCTTCAGCTCCTTGGTACCGCCCTTGGCGACGTCGCCGATATCGATGCCGCTGGCCAGCTCGTTCAGCACGTCCTTGGCCGGGCGATCGGCCTGGCCCTGCTGCTGGCCATCGATGTAAACGGTGCACTTGGTCAGGCCCAGGTTGGAGCGATGACCCTTCAGTGTGCCATCGATCACCTTCACGGACTTGGCGTCCTCGTTCTTGTCAGGGTTGCCTACCTTGAAGGTCCAGCTGAAGGTGCTCTCCTTGCCCACCTCGGCCGCGGGGCTGGCCCCTGCCTTCTTCTCCAGCTTGATGCAGGGTTTGGTCGGCTGGTCCTGTGGTGGCGGCGCCGGGGCGCCGGTGCCCTCAACGATAATGGCCTTAGTAGTGCTGGCGACGTTGTCGAGCAGGGCGTCGCCCAGTTCATCGCCATCCCCTGTGTTGATGTGATTGATCGAGGCGCAGACCTCGACGTTGTACACGCCGGGTGGCACGGGGGAGTTGCACTTGAAGCCGACGCGCTCGACCTCGAACTTCGTCTCCCCAGCGTTCATGAGGAAGACGGTCTGGCCGGGCAGGATGAGCTGTGCCACAATACCGCAGTCCGCGAGGCCGTCGGGAATGTTCAGCCCGATCCGAGTGTCGACGAGATCTTGGTGCTCCGAGTGGTTGGTGACCTCGACAATGACCCACATGTAGCGGCTGTTGGAATCGGCGAGGTTGATGGCGGCCGGGCCGATGACGATGAGATCCGTAACGGCTACGTCGTGGGCCGGCGTGTCGTCGCAGGCGTCGCCGATGCCGTCGCCGTCGGCGTCCTCCTGGCCGGGGTTGGCCAGGTCCGGGCAGTTGTCCGGCGGGAAGTCCGGGCAGTCGTCGAAGACACCGTCACCATCGCTATCCAGGCAAAGCCTACCCTGGAGGGGCTTAGAGTTGTTCTCCCCGTTCGGGTCCTGTACATGTTGGTCCTTGATGGTCTTCGTCAGCTGAATGGTGTACGTGCATGTCTTCTTGCCCGGAGGCAGGTCGATCCCTGGGAACGGCGCAGGAAATTGGCTGCGCGTTATTAGGTCCGATTCGGGATTCGCCACGCTCACGTCCAACGTCTCCTGCGCGTTGAGCACCAGCTCGCTAACGTGCGGCGGGGGCAAGGTGTCCAGGCTACAGTCGTTGCTCGTGAAGAAGGCCTGCTTGGTGGCCTTGACCGGTCCGAACGGACCGTTGTTGTGGTACGTCGCGACGATACGGACTGCGACCGGCGTGCCGTTCGCAGGCGCTGGCGCTGGGTTGGGCTCAAGGACTGCGCTCTGTATTTTGACGTCAGCCTGCTGGATCACGGGCACGGTGGCGCTGGCGCTGCCCGAGTTGTTGCCGAGGTCCGGGTCCTCCACGTGCGGATCCGTGACGGAGACCCGCTTGCTCACGACTATCTCGTGGAAGCTGGGGTCGGTGCAGGTGACCTTGATGGTCTCACTGAGGACGACCGGTGTGCTGACCGGCAGCGAGAGCATGGTGCGGTCGCCGGGCGAGTGGCGGGCGTGGATAAGGCTGCCGGCGTGGGAGCCGTCCGCCATCAGGAGCTCGGTAGGCGGCAGCAGCGGGTTGGTCACGTAGTCCTCGAAGCTGGGCGGGATGCTCTGAATCGTCCGCTCCAGGCGGGCGGGAGTCTCGTTGTGGAGGGCGCCCATCGGCGTGCCCTGGATCTCGAAGAACACGTCGAAGAAGCTGTCGGCGGGCAGGTCTGGGCTGGGCTGTTCGGCCTCGATCGCGCCCTTCGAGGGGCGGCTGGGGCTCTCGATGATGGTGATGGGGCCGGCGCTGAGCTGCATCGACACAATCTCGGTGTCGATGTCCCGGAGCCCGTCGGGCTCTGGCTGTGGACCGATGGGAGGGAAGGGCAAGTCAGACGCCTTGGGGGTGGTGCCGTCCCCTGGGTCTCCCCGCGCGATCTTGGTGGGCCCCGTCAGGGTCATGGGCGGCAGGATGGTCTCATCGGAGCCGTTGCCATCGAGGTCCAGGGCCAGAGTCACGGTGGCGCTGGACGGGAACTCGTCCGTGCCAGCAGGCGGGAAGGGGCCACCCGTGGTGTGCGCCGAGCAGTCGGGCGGCAGGTTGAGGAGCTTGTCGACGGCGACGTTGACCGGTCCGAAGGGGCCGTTGTTGTGGATGACCTCGTCGACGATCACCTCGAACTCTTCGCCGGCGTTCACCTGCTGCGGCGCCGTCACCTGCACTCCAACGATCTTCACGTCGGCCTGGGCGATGACCGCCACGGTGGCGGTGTCAGAGGAGCCGGAGTTGTTGCCGGGGTTGGGGTCCATGACGTGCAGCGGGCCGGTGATGGAGACGGTGTTGCCGGCCGAGAAGACGTGGAAGGAAGGCTCATTGCAGGTGACCGACCAGGCCGACTGGATGGCCACGTCGACGCTGGGGTTGATGCCGCCGATCACCACGGCCGGGTTGGCCTGCTGGGCCGGGTCTAGGACGCAGCCGTCCGGCAGGTTAAGGATGGTGGCGTCGGAGAACTGGGCCCACACGGGGCCGTTGTTGTGGATGACGCTGTGGCCGGTGACGTTGAAGGGCACGCCGGCCTGGACCGACTGCGGCGCCTGGAGGGTCACGCTGACCTTCTTGAGGTCCGCGAGGTCGTAGGCGGTCACGGTGGGGAAGTTCTTGTGGACGTTATCGGCTAGGTTCTCCTCGAGGATGATGTTGGAGGGCAGGGCCAGGGCGTCCACCTGCAGCTCGAAGGAGTGCTGGGAGCGCTGGTAGCAGTGGACGCGGTAGCTGCGCAGCAGGTCGGCCACGCTGTTGGCTGACATAGGTAGCACGAACTCGATCTGGGAGTAGAGGGTATCCGGGTTGGCGCCGCCGGGCACCTCGTCGGTGGCGAACTCGGAGTATATCTCGCCGGGGAAGGCGTCTAACCTCACCTCGCAGCCGCCGATCTGCGATACGGCCAGGAGGGTGACGCGGATGTTGGCCGCGACGTTGCCGTTGGTGATGCCTACCCTGAAGTTCTTGGTGGTGGAGACGGAGACGCTGACGTCGTATTGCTCTTCTTTGGCCACGCCCACGGAGACGTCGGTGTCGGGGCAGCCGTCGCCGTCGTCGAAGTTGTCGAAGTCCTCGGGGACGAAGTCGCAGTCGTCGATGTCATCCCAGATGCCGTCGCCGTCGGCGTCGGGCTCGCAGGCGTCGCCGATGCCGTCCTGGTCCTGGTCTTCCTGGCCGGGGTTGTAGACGGTGGGGCAGTTGTCGGAGTCGTCGGGAATGCCGTCGTGGTCTTGGTCGGGCTTGACCAGGACGGAGACGTGGTTCTCAGCCTGGTTGTCCAGGGGGTTCTGGTCGGGCACCGGCGGGGTGTAGTTGGCCACGATCTGGAAGGAGTAGGTGCCGGGGGGGCAGTTGATGGTGTACTGGACCTGGACGGTGCCGGCGTTCTGGGGCCCCAGGTTGACGACGGAGGTCTGGATGCCGTTGTAGATGGAGGGGAAGGGGTCCAGAGGGTTGGTCCACCTGGGGTTACAGACGGCCGGGCCGACCAGGGAGAGGGAGAGGTCGCCGCCGCCCTGGAGGATCACGTCCACGGTCTCCGTGTGGGGCCCATCAACGATGGTGATGCTCTCGTTCTTCTGTAGC
>JACPQO010000123.1 GCA_016190405.1 Chloroflexota bacterium
CGCCTGGACTATCAGCGACACCTGGGCGTGGTAGGGCGGGAGCCCCGCTGGGCCGTCGCCTACAAGTTCCCCGCCGTTCAGGCCGTCACCCGTCTCCGGGATATCCGGAGCAACGTGGGGCGCACCGGAAGCCTGAACCCCTACGCCATTCTTGAGCCGGTCCAGGTGGGCGGCGTGGTGGTGAAGCAGGCCACTCTCCACAACGAGGACGACATCCGTCGCAAGGACATCCGGGAGGGCGACACCGTTATCGTCCAGCGGGCGGGCGACGTCATCCCGCAGGTGGTGGGCCCGGTCGTCAGCAGGCGGGCGGGCGCCGAGAAGCCGTACGAGATGCCCAAGACCTGCCCCGCCTGCGGCAGCGAGGCCCAGAGGCCGCCGGCAGAGGCCATGAGCTACTGCACCAACATCTCTTGCCCGGCCCAGATGTTCCGCTGGCTCACGCACTTCGTGGGCGGGGGCGCCATGGACATCGAGGGGCTGGGCGAGCAGTGGTGCGCGGTCCTGCTGGAGAAGGGGCTCGTGCAGGACCCGGCCGACGTGTATTCCCTGACGAGGGAGCAGCTCCTGTCGCTGGAGCGGATGGGGCCGCTCCTGGCCGGCAAGGTCCTGGCCGGCATCGCCGGCTCCAAGGACCGTCCGCTGGGGCGGCTGCTGGTGGCTCTGGGGATCCGGCATGTGGGCGGTGAGATGGCCGAGACGCTGGCCAGGGAGTTCGGCAGCCTGGACGCCCTGGCCTCCGCCGGCCTGGAGGAGCTACAGGCCGTTCCCGCCATCGGCCCCAAGATCGCCGAGAGCGTGCACCGGTACTTCCGGGACAAGCGCTACCGTCGCATCATCGGGAAGCTGAAGCGGGCCGGCGTGCGGATGGAGCAGGAGCGCGTCGAGCGCAAGGTTGGGCCGTTGACGGGGCAGTCGTTCGTGATCACGGGCACGCTGGCATCGATGCCGCGCAGCCGGGCGGAGGCGCTGCTCAGCGAGCTGGGCGCCGGCGTGGGCAGCAGCGTAACCCGCAAGACGACGTACCTGGTGGTGGGCGGGCAGCCGGGGTCGAAGCTACAGAAGGCGCAGGACTACGGCACCCAGCTCATGGACGAGGAGACGCTGCTGCGGCTGCTGCGGGAGCACGGGGTGGAGGCTTAATGGCGGAGCGGGCCAGGCGCGTCTCCGGCCGGAAACTGATCCGTTTATTCATCGTTGGAAGGTAGGCTGCACCGCAGCTTGAAAGCTACGGCATCGATTGGAGTTGATGCCCCACCATTCATGGTGGGGTATGGATAATCCAGACAACATGAATCTGAGACGCCAACAACCGAACGTTGCCACTGGGGACGCAGCTCGATATTCTTCGAGATGCGGGAATACGTATCGAAGATTTCAACCGAGAGGAATAGGCATCCGCGATGCAGTACACGGTAGTGCAGAGACGAGACGATGAGGCAACTGGCTGGCATCGGTCCCTGCCCTGGCTGGATGCCACACGGGGGGCAAGACCAGGGAAGAGGCGCTGGCCAACGCCCGAGAAGCGATTGAAGGATGCATCGAAAGCCTCGTCGCCAGCGGCGACGCCATCCCCAGAGAAGACCCCGCCGTGGAAATAGCCCGCGTGAGTGTATCCTAACCGCAATCTCCGCGCACCTGCCCTCACCACCGTCCGCATCGCGCCGCTCGCTGCCCTAATCCTCGCCCTGCTGGCCGCCGCTTGCGCCGAGCAGGCTGGTGCACCCTCGACGCCGGCCGAAACGTACACCCCCAGCCTCTCGCCGACGTACTCCACCGCCGAGCCCTCGCCGTCGGCCGAACCCCAGACCGCCGCCGTGCCGCCAGGCCTGACCGCCGCCACTGTGACCCGAGTTGTCGACGGTGACACCATCGACGCCGTCATTGAGGGTCAACAGTTCCGCCTGCGCTACATCGGCATCGACACGCCGGAAACGGTGGACCCGCGGCGGCCCGTGGGCTGCTTCGGCAAGGAGGCCAGCCAGCGCAACCGCGAGCTGGTCGAAGGCAAGACCGTGCTCCTGGAGAAAGACGTGTCGGAGACGGACCAGTTCGGGCGGCTGCTGCGTTATGTCTGGCTGGCGGACCCTTCGACAGGCTCAGGGCAGGCCCAGATGGTCAACGCGACCCTGGTGCAGGAAGGGTACGCCCTGGCCTCCACCTACCCGCCCGACGTCAAGCACGCGGAGCTGTTCGCCTCGCTCCAGGCGGAGGCCCGCGAGGCCGGACGGGGCCTGTGGGGCCCGACTTGCCAGAGCCCGACGCCGGCGCCGGTGTCAGGGGCCTGCGACTACTCAAGCACCGGCCAGCCGATCATCAAGGGGAACATCAGCACGACCTCAGGGGAGAAGATCTACCACCTGCCCGGCGGTGACTTCTACGACCAGACGGTCATCGACGAATCGAAGGGGGAGCGCTGGTTCTGCACGGAAGCGGAGGCGCAGGCCGCCGGCTGGCGCAAGTCCAAGCGCTGAGGCGCGATTTGCGAAATTCGTCACGAGGAGGCGTAGCGTGGACGCCATATCGTCGTTCTTACATTTGAACGGAGGGCCTGAGCGCTTTGAGCTCGTTCAGATACATCGCGTTACACCAGTATAGGGATGAAACGCCTCAAGAGGGGGGTACCTATGCAGGTGTACGGAGCGGTCCTGCCTGGGGCAGGGAAGGTGGCCCGGCTGC
>JACPQO010000125.1 GCA_016190405.1 Chloroflexota bacterium
CCTTTCAAGGTGTGGTGGTGCAAACAAAAGTCTGAATTGGGGAGACGCCGTCGCTCGCCGTGCTCGCCTTGTTGCTGCCGGAACCCCGTGTTATAATCCCCTGTGCCCGTGAGGGGTGGCCCTCCGTGGGCGTTTGCCTCTCGGGCCTTTAGTGTTCTATCCGGCGAGGTGTTCGTGCGCGACTACGAGTTGGTAATGGTGATCAGCCCCGAGGTCTCCGACGACGGCCTCCCCGCCACCGTGGAGCGAGTCCAGAAGTTCATCCAGGAGCGCGGCGGCGAGGTGAAGGAGGTCAATCCCTGGGGCCGGCGCCGGCTGGCCTACCCCATCAAGCAGTTCACGGAAGGTCATTACGTGGTAGCCCAGATCAGCCTGGACCCCCAGGCAGTGAGGGCCCTGGAGGGTAACCTCGAGCTGGCGGAAGACGTGATCCGGCATCTGGTGGTAAAGCTGGAGGATCGACAAGGAGGGCCCCGGAGGGAGTAACATGGCGGGCCTCAACAAGGTCATGATCATCGGTAACCTGGGGGCCGACCCCGAGATGCGCTACACCGCCGACGGCAACGCCCTCACCAGCTTCCGCGTGGCCGCCAGCCGCAACTACAGCGGTCCCGACGGTGAGCGGCGCGAGGAGACCGAGTGGTTCTCCGTGGTGACCTGGCGTAAGCTGGCGGAGCAGTGCAGCCAGTTCCTCCAGAAGGGCCGCCGCGTCTACGTGGAGGGCCGGCTGCGCACGCGCTCCTGGGACACCCCGGAGGGCCAGCGCCGTTACCGCACAGAGGTGGTCGCGGAGCGCGTCCTCTTCCTGGACCGGGCGCCGGGTGCGCCCCTGCCGGAAGAGCACGAGGCCCCTGAGCACGTAACCCCTGATCACGTGGAGCCCGAAGAGATACCGTTCGAGTAGGCTGGGGAGGCGATGGTAAGCGAACAAGAGAGCGAACTGGAAATTGAAGCCGCCGGCGAACCCGAGCCCGGCGATGTGCCTCGGCCGCTTGAGGCCCCGCGAGCGCCAGTGGCCGCGGCTGAAGGGGAAAGGCCGCGGCGCGGACGGGGCGGCCGGCGCCGCTACTGCGTGATGTGCGCTGACAAGATGAAAGCGGTGGACTATAAGGACGTCTCCTTCCTTCGACGCTACCTGTCCGAGCGTGCCCGCATAGACACCCGCCGCAAGTCCAACTGTTGCGCCAAGCACCAGCGGGCCCTGGCCCGGGCCATCAAGAGGGCCCGCCACCTGGCCCTGTTGCCCTACACGGCAGACCATATCCGTTCCGCGGGGGTAAGCCCTGCCCGCTAGCGCGCGGCGGCTGTCCCCGGCCCGCAAAGCAATGTCTTCTCCCCTGGCTCTCAGAAGGGCGGTCGCGCTTGCCTAAGAAGAGGCGCCCAGCTAAGATACCCACTCCCGCCTGGGAGCGGCCGCACGGCGCTCTCGGGCGGCAGATCCTGGGGCGCAGTCCCCGGGTCTACGCCACCATCGGCATTGTGGCGCTGATCATCGCCGCCCTGGCCATCGTGGGCTTCGCCTACTGGTCCGACTATCAGGCCGACCAGCAGAGGCCGGGGTCCACAGCCGTTCAGGTGGGAGACACCAAGTACACCCTCCGCTACTTCACTGAGCGTTTGAAGATGTACATTCAGCAGGTGGGCGGGCAGGCCAATCAGGCCGCTCAGCCTGCCTCAGCCATCCCCGCCGTGGCCCAGCAGCTGATAGCCGAGGCTGTAATCGTCCGCTTCGCCCCCGAGATGGAGGTCAGCGCCAGCGAGGAGGACATCAAAAGCGAAATCGCCACCCGTCTGGGACTGACACCCGAGGACCCCAACTACGACACCAGCTACCAGCAGGAGCTGGCGCGCAGCGGCATGACGGAGCAAGAGTACCGGCAGATGATCGAGGCGGCCGTCCTGACCAATAAGATCCAGACGAAGCTGGAGGAGCAACTGCCCGCTTCCGCCGAGTCCATCCACTACCGCCAGATGCTGGTTGTCGACGAGTCCACGGCTGACAACCTGGTGGAGCAGGTCCGAAAGGGTGAGGACTTCGCCAAACTGGCGGCTGAGAGCTCCCTGGACACCAACACCAAGGCCAACGGCGGCGATGTCGGCTGGATACCGCGGGGTCTCCTGGACGAGAGCCTGCAGGACCCGCTGTTCGCCATGGAGGTCGGCCAGGTGCAGAGTCTCCCCCTCCAGGGCGCCTCCCTGGTGGTCCAGCTGCTGGAGAAGGCGCCCGACCGTCCCATCGACGAGAGCCAGAAGCCCGCCCTGGCCTCCAGAGAACTCCAGACATGGATCGGCGACAAGACGGGACAACTGGAAGCGCGGGAGTTTGTCAGCACGGACCGGGACAAGGCGAACTGGGCCATAAAGCACGCCTACGAGCTGACCTAGGCGGCGGGCATGGGCGGCCGCTCGCAAGTCAACATCACCCTCCTGGGACTGGGCGTCGTCGGTAGCGGCGTGGCCAGGGCCCTGCTGGAGAAGGCGGAGAGCTACTCCCAGCGCGTGGGCCTGCCCCTGGTCCTGCGTAAGGTCCTCGTGCGCGACCTGGCCCGCGAACGCGCGGTCGGCATCGACCGCTCCCTCCTCACTAACGATCCCCGGGATGCCCTGGACGCCGACTGCGACATCGTCGTCGAGGTGATGGGCGGCGAGCATCCTGCCTACGACTACATCAAACAGGCCCTCAGCCGCGGTCGCTACGTCGTGACAGCCAACAAGGAGGTCATGGCCAAGCACGGCCCGGAGCTCCTGTCCCTGGCCGCCAAAGCGGGCTGTGACATCCTGTACGAGGCCAGCGTCGGCGGCGGCATTCCCATCATCTCCCCCCTCAAGCGCGACCTTTGGGCCAACGAGATCGCCAGTGTTCACGCCATCATCAACGGCACTACCAACTACATCCTCACCCGCATGAGCCGCGAAGGCGCCGCCGTCGACGATGCACTCAAGCAGGCGCAGGAAATGGGCTTTGCCGAACCTGACCCCACTGCCGACGTCGAGGCCCACGACGCCGTCTTTAAGTTGGCAATCCTGGCCAGCCTCGCCTTCCACACCACGGTTCGCCCCACAGACGTCTAC
>JACPQO010000128.1 GCA_016190405.1 Chloroflexota bacterium
AGGGGCGGTTCGCGAACCGCCCCTACGCGGACGGCCACCCCCGGCCTCGACTACATCTTCCACCCCCGCTCGGTGGCGGTGGCCGGCGTGTCGCCACAGCAACCGGGGTTCGGGGGCATGGGGGCCGGCTTCCTCATCTCCCTCCAGGAGATGTCCGCCGCGAGCGGTTGCCCCGCCATCTACCCCGTCAACCCCAAGTATCAGGAGGTGGAGGGACTCAAGTGCTACCCCAGCCTCCTGGACATCGAGGGGCCGGTGGACCACGTCATCTCCAGCGTCCCCGCCCGCATCGTGCCGCAGCTCGTGGAGGACTGTATCGCCAAGGGGGTCAAGACCGTCCACTTCTTCACCGCCGGCTTCAGCGAGACCGGCGACGAGGAGATGGCGGAGCTGGAGGCGGAGGTCGTCGCGCGGGCCGTGGCGGCGGGCATCCGCATCCTGGGCCCCAACTGCATGGGGCTGTACGCGCCGCGTTCGGGCCTCTCCTTCATGCCGGGCTTCCCCACGGAGCCGGGGCCCGTGGGCTTCATCTCGCAGAGCGGCGGCAACGCCGGCGACATGGTGTTCACCTCCGCCGTGCGCGGCATCCGCTACTCCAAGGTCGTCAGCTACGGCAACGCCGCGGACATCGGCGAAAGCGAGTTGCTGGAGTACCTGGCCGAGGACCCGGAGACGGAGGTCATCACGGCCTACATCGAGGGGGTGAAGGACGGGCGCCGCTTCTTCTCGGCGATGCGTAAGGCGGCGGCCGCCAAGCCGGTCGTCGTGCTGAAGGGCGGCCGAACCGAGTCTGGGACGCGGGCCGTGTTCTCGCACACGGCCAGCCTGGCCGGCTCCATCCAGGTGTTCGACGCCGCTTGCCGCCAGGCCGGCGCCGTGCGGGTGGACAGCGTGGACGAAATGATCGATATGGCGGTGGCCTTCCGCTACATGGAACCGCCGGGCGGGCCGAACGTGGCCGTCGTGGGCGGCGGCGGCGGCTTCAGCGTGTTCGCCGCCGACGAGGTGGACGAGGCGGGGCTGCGCTGCCCGGCGCTGCCCGACCACACCCAGGCCGAGCTGCGCGAGTTCACGCCCCTGGCCGGCACCAGCGTGCGCAACCCCGTGGACACCGTCGCCATCTTCGAGCCGCCAACGCTGGAGCGGACGCTGGGCATCGTCGGCCGGGCGGAGAACGTCGATGTCGTCCTGTACCACACGAACATCGGCTGGGGTCCCTGGCGCCGCGCTTCCAACATGTTCGCCGGCATCGATCCCGCTCAGTTCATGGAGATGATGCTCCAGCAGATGGTGGCGGCGCGAGACGCGGCCGGCAAGCCGCTGGTCGTGGTGCTGCGCCAGCCGCTGGACGTGGAGGCGACGGAGAGGACGCTGGTGTTCCAGGAGAGGTGCTGGCGGGCCGGGTTGCCCGTTTTCCCCACCATCCCCCGGGCGGCCAACGCCATCGCCAAGCTTCTGGCCTGGCGGCAGGCGCGCCGGGCCTGAGAACGGGCGGCGCGCGGACCCTCACCCCCAGCCCCTCTCCCGCGCGGGAGAGGGGTGACCGGCAGGCCTGTCCTGAGCGCAGCCGAAGGGTCGGGGTGAGGGTTAGCGGAACCTTGACAATATCCCCGCTTTCGGCCATCATCGAGTCGCCCGCGTAAGTAGCGGCGGCCAGCGCGTATCCCCGTCAGGGCCAGGCGCGTTCCTCCCATAGGACGTTCGCCTGGAGGAGGGTCACATGAGGACCGGTCGCTTTCGCAGCCTTCCCTGGGGTCCCTTGGCGCGGTTTCTTCTGCTGGCCGTGGCGGCCGGCGCCGCCCTCATCGGCGGTGGCAGCGGCAGCGCCACCACCTTCGACCCCACGCTTCAGGCCGCCCTGGCCGACCCGGCGCCGGGGGCCAACTCCACCCTCACCGTCAACTTCAACATCGCCGCGCCCCACTCCAACTTCCAGGCCGCTGTGGTCTTCACGCCCCTGGAGTTCGCGGTGGCCGCGGACGCCCAGGTCGCCAACGGCGCCCTGACAGGGACCGTCAGCGCCACCGCCCAGTTGGGCCTGTTCAACAACCCCTGCAACACCGCTCTGCCCGTCACCTTCCAGATGATGGACGCCAGCACCGACACAACGGACCCCATCTACCTGTACGAAGGCATTTTCGATTACGACGGCAATGGCCTCCCCGACAACGTGGACCGTTACCCGAGCTTCCTCAACATCCTGGCGCCCGGCATTACTCCCCGCGAGCGGCTGTACGGACAGATCAACCTGGCCGGGGTTTACGTGCCCCTGAACTTCGTGGTGTTCGAGCCGGGCGCTGCCCTGCCGCTGCTACCGCCCCTGGACCCCAGCCTTGGTTACCCCACGGTGGTCATATTGCTCGACCCCACCGTGCCCGCGGCTCCCAGCCCCATCACCGACTTCTGCGCCCCCCTCCAGAGCACGACGATCATCCAGGGTGTCACCTCGGACAATCCGGCCACGGCTGCCAACGAGGCCGGCCAGATCCTGCGCACGAACCCCCCGGACGCCGGACGCTTCAATGCCATCGCCTTCGCGCGCAGCTTCTGGGACGGTGATAACGACGGCATCGAGAACCCGCTGGACCCCTGCCCCTTCACCGCCGACCCGGGCTGGGACCCCCGCGCCTCCAGCGCCGTGACCACCGGCGACGCCGACGGCGACGGCCTCCCCGCCTCCTGCGATCCTGACGACGGCCACGCCAACAGCGACCAGGATATGGACGGTTTCCAGAACCGCCAGGACAACTGCCCCCTCGTCGCCAACTTCTATCCGGTCGACCGCGACCGCGACGGCCTCGGCGACCACTGCGATCCCTTCCCCGAGGACGCGACCGATGGCGGCGCCAGCCACCGCCACGATGTCTGCGTCGCCTCCACCCTGACGGTGGGCTCGCCGCCGCCGGGGGAGCCGCCCCCCTTCACCTGCCCCAGCGGCCCGGACCTGCCCATACCGCCCGTCCTGGATCTGTACCCGGAGGAGTCCTACGGCGCCGTAGGGACGGTCCATTCGGCCTACGTCTCGCTGCACGAGGCCGGCTACTACGAGCCCATCCCCGCCGTCACCGTCCAGTTCACCGTCACGGGGGCGAACCCCACCAGCGGCGTGTGCCTGACCGACAACTACGGGAACTGCACCTTCAACTACCTGGGCGCTAACCCCGGCCTGGACACCATCGAGGCCACGGCCACGGTCGATGGCATCGCCCTGTCCGCTACGGCCACCATCGAGTGGCTGCTGCCCCCGCCCAACGACGACTTCGCCGCCGCCACCGCGGTCGCCGCCCTCCCCTTCAGCGACAGCCAGAATACGATCGCGGCCGGCCGCCAGTCCGGCGAGCCGTGGTCTTGCGGCTACATCGACAACACCGTCTGGTACGCCTTTACCCCCGCCGAGGACACGCTGGTATGGGCGGACGCCGCGGGCAGCACGTTCCCGGTCGTCATCGCCGCCTACACCGGCAGTTCACTCTCCTCCCTGCAGCTC
>JACPQO010000127.1 GCA_016190405.1 Chloroflexota bacterium
AGGCAGGACCGCTCCGTACACCTGCATAGGTACCCCCCTCTTGAGGCGTTTCATCCCTATACTGGTGTAACGCGATGTATCTGAACGAGCTCAGGCGATGCAGCTGTCTGAGCTATCAGCGCTGTGGCAGCGCCCCCACGGCAAACCGCTCGCGCAGCACCCGCTCCGCTTCCGTCACGATGTCCCGCACGATGTCGCCGGCGGGCTTCACTTGTCGCACCAGCCCGGCGCTCTGGCCCGCGGGCAAGAAGGTCCGCTCCTGGTCAAAGCGGTCGGTCAATCCCATGTAGTCCATCACCCCTTCGCGCACGGAGACGGCGGCCTGCATGGGGAAGGGCTGGACCTGGTCTCTCTTGCCCTCCCACTCGTCGGTGTAGCGGTTGCGGATGGCGCGGGCGGGCTTGCCCGTGTAGCAGCGGGTGCGCACCGTATCGGCGTCGCCGGCCCGCACGATGGCCTGCCGGTAGCCCTCGGCGGACTGCGCCTCGAAGGAGGCGACAAAGCGGGTCCCGAAGACGGCCCCCTGCGCGCCCAGGGCCAGCGCCGCCACCAGCCCGCGGCCGTCGGCCAGGCCGCCGGCCGCCAGCACCGGGATCTTTACAGCATCCACGACTTGAGGCACCAGGGCCATCGTGCCCACTTCACCGGTGTGCCCCCCAGCCTCGGTGCCCTGGGCAGCCACGATATCCGCCCCGGCTGCCTCGGACTTCTGCGCGTGCCGCACCTTGCCGCACATCACGACCACCTTCATCGACCGCCGGTGCATCTCTTCGATGAACTCGGCGGGGACGGCCAGGCCAGCCACGAAGATGCGCACGTCCTCCTCGAAGATCACCTCCATCTGCGGCCGGATCATCTCCGGGATGGGCGCCAGCAGGTCGACGGCGAAGGGGCGATCGGTCAGCTCCCGCGTGCGCCGGATCTCCGTCCGCAGGCTGTCGGCGTCCAGGGTAGCCGCTCCTATGACGCCGAGGCCGCCGGCGTTGGAGACGGCCGCCACCAGCCGGGACAGCGAGACGCCGCCCATGCCCGCCAGGAAGACCGGGTATTCGATGCCGAGCTCGTCGCAGATCGGGGTATGCAGGGGATGATGCATAGGGCTACCCTCCAGGAGGCGAATTTGTTTGGCAAAATCATAGTTTGCGGGGCGCCAAAGCACAACCCTTACGTGAGGGTAAAAGTAAGGGCGCCCCTACAGATCGAGGGCCCCCTTGACGATGAGCCGCCCCGCCAGCACGACCAGGGCCACGACCAGCAGGGCCAGCACCGTCCGTACCTTGAGCCGGTGCGATATCTGGGCGCCGAGCTGGGCGCCCGGTATTGCGCCCACCCCGAGGGCAGCCGCTCGCAGGAGCTGCGTGCCGCCGAGGCTGCCGTCCACCAGATGCACGAGGCTGGCGCCGCCGCTCATGAAGGCGAGAATGAAGTGCGACGTGGCGACGGCGAACTGGAGCGGGATGTGGAGCAGCAGGATCATGGCCGGCACGTGGATCACGCCCCCGCCGATGCCGAACAGGCTGGACGCGAACCCCACGCCCAGGCTGAGCAGCACCCCTTGCCAGACCTTGTACCCGTAGCGGTACGTCATCCCGTCCGCCACTACCCGCCTGACCAGGAGCCCGCGCCCCGGCAGGGGCGGCCGGATGGCCGTGGGCGGGCGGCTGAGCGTGACCCCCGCCATCGCCAGCAGCAGCAGACCGAACAGCACGGCGAACAGTCGCTCCGGCACCAGGTGCACGACCAGGGCGCCGCCGATCACGCCCGGCACGGAAGAGGCCGCGAATAGCGCGCCCGTCACGTAGTCGATGCGTCGCTGGCGGGCGTAGGCGATGGAGCCGGACGTAGCGTTCGCCCAGACCACCGCCAGGGAGATGGCGGTGACCTCCTGCGGGCCGTACTTGGGGTACAGGAGCAGCAGCGCCGGGACGATGATGAAGCCGCCGCCGGCGCCGATTACTGTGCCGTAGGCGCCGGCCAGAAAACCCAGGGCGGCCAGCCCCAGCAGGCTAGCGTCCACTGAGCGCCGTCGTAGAGATGCTCAACAACCTGAGAGGAGTCTTGCCCGGCAAGCGCTCTCTTTGCGGCGCTCTACTGAACGAAGGTCACCAAGCCCGTCTGCGCGTCCACTCGGAAAACGTCACTCGAGCTCCACGATGGCTCGCCCGTATCAGGCTGGAAATCAAACCTACACCGGATGACCCACTGATTTGTCACCTCGTTGTATTCCGGCGAGTCAGAGACGCGGCCGCCAAAATCAACGGTTTCGCCACAGCTTATCGACCCCGTTATCTTGCCGTCGTTATAGAGGGAGTCTCCCCAAGCCCGCAGATATTGTTCCAGCAGCTCAACGGCCTCAGTCCCCGTAAGTCGTTTTTCCGGGGGTCGTAGCGTGGGGACCGCAGTTTCGGGGGCCGGAGTAACCTCAACAACCTGTGGCGCCGAGCTACCCTCCCACGGCGCCCAGGACATGACGGCAACGGTGCCACCAATGGACGCGCCCGCGAGTGCGATGGCTAGGAGCCCGAAAGCCAAGCGTGGGCGCCATATACTCCCGTGGGTCATGGCGGCTACCCCCTCTCGCCTTTGGTGCGCCCATTCTACCACTGCTGCGAACGGGCCGTATGCGTGATCAGGCCAGCCCCTGTTATCCGCCTGTTTATCGGGCCGGCGGACCGGCGGCTAAGGCACGCCGGCGCGCACAAGAGGCGGCGGACCGTCAACATCACAGGCCGGGCTTGTCGCCGAGATTCTCGGCTACCATCCACTGCCGGAAACTCTTCCCGAGATCCGTCACATAGAACCGGCCATCCGGCTGAGTCAAGAAGCCTGTGGAAATAAGAAAGCCAATCCAGTTCTCGTACCGTGGCTGAAAACCTTGAGACAAGGGACGTGCCAGTCTCTCATGGTCACGGTAGAACGGGAGAGCATCATCAACTGTGGCGCCGGGGTGCGTGTTGACATACTGGAGAAACGCCAGCTGCGTTCCGAACAGCACTCTATACATCTTTTCGTAGTACCAGTAGTAGACGAAGGGCTGCAGTTGCTCCACCGTAGCTTGCCCTGCACTGTCGGGAGGTTTAGGTGGTTGTTCGGCGGGCGTTGGGGGGCTGTTTCCAGGCTTCGGTGGCTCCTCCTGTTGAGCACGTAGCTGGGGCCGCCGCCTGGCCCTAACGCCAGGAAATACGATCTCCTCGATGTCCGCGATGAATTCCGCAATTGGGCGGTGAAACACAAGGAAAGCAAGCAAGATGACAAGTCCGGGCCACCAGAAGTCTAGAGCGATTCGTGCCCACTCTTGCGCTTCGTTCACGGTAGTGGATTGCCTCTCCCTACCCCACGCGCACCTTTGCTTCCGGCCTCAGCGCCCTTGCCTCTTCCAGCGCTAGCGGGACCCCGTCCCGAAAAACGACAGAGTTGGTGTGGACGGCCGGGACCCGCGGGCCGGGGGTGACGATGCCCACCAGGTTCAGGGGGTCCACGGCGCTGACCCGTACCAGCTCCCCCCGCTTCTCGGTGCGACGCACGCGCCTCAGGGCGTCCACCGCCTCGGGCCGCGCGTACTGCTCGCCGTAGAAGCCGGCGACGAAGCGCCCGCCGCGCACCACCCCACGCGCCTCCAGCCGTCGCAGCGCCCGCAGCAGCTCGCGCCAGGGCACGGCCACATCCTCCCGTTGCAGCAGGTCGCGGAAGACAACGCCGTAGCGGGTCAGCAGCTGCTCCGCCCAGGTCTCGGCGAGCTCGTCTGGCGAAATCGTGGCCTCTTCCTCCGCTCGTCCTACGAGAACCTCAGGACGAGCGGGAAGGAGCGTCCCACCCATCGCCGAGGGCAGGAGCGACCAGCGGCCGGAGGGCGTGCCCACCGCCAGGGTGCGGAACAAGCGGGCCCGCCGCTGGTTGCGGAAGGAGCGCCGCTTCGTCGAGCCCATGAGCGAGCGCAGCGCCTGGAAGCCGTCGGCGGTGACCAGGCCCCGCGCAACCAGCTCCCACAGGCCGCGCTCCACGTCTGTGCCCAGGCGCCCCGTAGCCCGCACGATATCGTCGTAGAAGAGAGCGCCCTGGGCGCGCAGCAGGTCCAGGGTCTCGCGGCCCGCGCCGCGCTCGGGCGCCGGCGACAGCTCCTCGCTCCGGATGCCCGCCAGCAGCCAGCCCAGGTCGCGCCGGCGCCCCAGCGACACCCGGGTGGCCGAAGCGGCCGCGGCCGCCGAGCCGTTGTTCGCCTTGCGGAGGCTCAGGCGCCCCCAGGCCACGTCCCCCGACAGGCAGAGCTCGTCCAGCCAGGATCCCCGGTAGACGGCCACTCGATCGGGCAGGATGTGCCGCTCCCAGGCCGACGCCGGCACCTCGAAACCCTGGAGCTGGGCGACTACCTCCAGCAGGCCCCGCTTGCCTTCCACCTGCGTGCCCGGAGCGACATGCTGCCAGCGCAGCAGGAAGCGCAGGAACTCCTGCGCGCTCACCGGCTCGATCTCCTGGCGCAGCCGGTCCAGCGTGTAGCGGTGGATCCGCGCCAGCAGCCGCCGGTCGCAGAACTCATCGTCTTCGAGCCCAGCGCGAAAGCGGCCGCGTAGGACGAAGCCTTCACCCTCCAATTGCGCCAGGCCGGAGGCCACACGGCCCGGCGGCAGCGCGACCCTTTGCGCCAGCTCGGCGACGGTGACCGGGCCCAGGCATTCCATGTGGCCGCGCAGCAGCGCCAGCAGCGCGCCGTCCTCCTCCATCTCGGTGGCTTGCAGCTCCGGCGGCAACTGAGGCCGGGGCGAGATGCGGGCGCCGCGGTAGAGCGTCTCGACGAGGCGCAGGTTCTCGGCGGCGAACCAGAGCCGCGCGCCGTCGTCGGTCTCGGCCACGGCCGCCCGGCCGGCGGCGACCAGCTCGTCGAACCAGCCGCGCCAGCCGACATCGTCCGTCTCGCGCATGGCCACGAGGCCCAGCAGCGTGTCGTGCAGCTCCTCGGCCTCGCGCGGCTGCGGCCGGGCCTCGTCCCACACCCGCTCGATCGCCTCGGCGTCCAGCACGCCCAGGTCGCGGGCGCTCTCCGGGAGCGTGCGGCGGAGGGTGATAGCGCGGGCGCGGCGCTCCTCGAGCGGGGCGTTGTCCAGGAAGGTGTACGGCTTGGAGTTGACCATCTCGTGGGCGAAGGGCGACGGCTCCGTGGTGTCGCGGGCATGCAGCCGTATCTCGCCTTCCTCGATCCGCGTCAGCACGTCCTTCAGCCCGTCCAGGTCCATCGCCTCGTGGAGGCAATCGTGAACCGTCTGCCGCACCAGCGGGTGGTCGGGCAGGTCGATGTCGCCGGTGACGTTCTCCTGGCAGGCCACGAGGCGGGGAAACACCGCTGCCATCAGGTCGTCCGAGCGCATGCGCTGGAGGGGCGGCGGCACGCGCTTGCCGTTGCGCTGGCGGAGGATGGCCAGCGCCCGGGCGGCGTTCCAGCGCCAGCGGCTGGTGAACATGGGCGACGCCAGCAGCGCCTGGGTGAGGGTCTCCCTGGCAATCGCCGACTGAACCAGGCCGAACATGTCCTCCAGCGGGAAGCTGTGCTGCGGGCCTATCGATAGGAGGATGGCGTCGTCGCTGGCCGCTGCCTGAAGCTCGAAGTCGAACGTCCGGCAGAAGCGCTTGCGCAGGGCCAGCCCCCAGCCGCGGTTGATGCGCCCGCCGAAGGGTGCGTGGACGACGAGCTGCATGCCGCCCGTATCGTCGAAGAAGCGCTCGAAGACGACGTCGCCCTGGGTCGGCACCACGCCGATGGAGTCCCTCTGGGCGCGGACGTAGCGCACGAGCTGCTCCGCCACCTCCGGCGGCATCCCCGACTCCTCCATGAGCCAGGCCGCCGGTTCCTCGCCTCTCTCCAGCCGCTCGGCGACCTCCTGTCGCAACCGCGACACCTCCTCCGATAGCTCCAGGGTGCGCGCGGGCGCCTCGCCCAACCAGAAGGGGATGGACGGCGGCGCTCCGCGGGCGTCCTCCACCCGCACGACGCCGGTCTCGATCTTGCGGATCCGCCAGGAGGTCGAGCCCAGGAGGAAGACATCGCCGGCCATGCTCTCGGTGGCGAAGTCCTCATCCACGGTGCCCACGAAGCTGCCTTCGGGCTCGGCCAGCACCCGGAAGTCGGCGACCTCGGGGATGGCGCCGCCGCACTGGATAGCCGCGGCGCGGGCGCCGCGCCGGCCCCGCAGCACCCGGTTGATGCGGTCGCGGTGGAGATAGGCGGCGGCACGCCCCGTCCCCAGGGCGATCCCCTCGCTGAGCATCTCGACGATGTCGTCGAAGTCGCTGCGGGCCAGCCCGGCGTAGGGCGTCGCCTTCCGCACCAGGTCGCACAGATCGTCCTCGCTCCACGCCTCACAGGCGCATTCGGCGACGATCTGCTGGGCCAGGATGTCCAGGGGGGCCACCGGCGGCCACACGCGGTCCAGGCGGCCGGCGCGGACGGCGCGCACCAGGGCGGCGCACTCCACCAGCTCGTCGCGGGTGGTGGGGAACAGCCGGCCCTTGGGGGTCAGCCCCAGGGCGTGGCCGGAGCGCCCCACTCGCTGGAGGAAGGTGGTCATGCTGCGGGGCGACTCCATCTGGCACACCAGATCGACCGTGCCGATGTCGATGCCCAGCTCCAGGGAGGCCGTGGCCACCAGCGCCTTCATCTCGCCGGCCTTCAGCCGCTGCTCCAGGGTCAGCCGCCGGTCCTTGGCCAGGCTGCCGTGGTGCGCCCCCACGTGCTCGGCCCCCAGACGCTCCGACAGGTGGTGAGCGACGCGCTCGGCCAGGCGGCGGGTGTTCACGAAGACCAGGGTCGTGCGGTGGGCCCGGATCAGCTCCGCCAGCCGGTCGTAGATGTCGCCCCACTGCTGGCCGGAGCACACGGCCTCCAGGTCCGTGGGCGGCACCTCGACGGCCAGGTCCAGGTCCCGCTGGTGGCCAGCGTCCACGACGGCGCACTCCGGCGTTCCGCCCGGCCCCAGGCGGTCGCTGCCGACCAGGAAGCGCGCCGTCTCCTCGATGGGACGCTGCGTCGCCGACAGGCCGATGCGGGCGGGGCGCTGGCCGCAAACGTGGTCCAGCCGCGCCAGGGTGAGCGCCAGGTGGCTGCCCCGCTTGTCCCGGACCAGGGCGTGGATCTCGTCGACGACGACCGTCTTCACCGACCGCAGTACCTCGCGGCTGCGTTCGGCGGTGAGCATCAGGTAGAGCGACTCCGGGGTGGTGATGAGGATGTGGGGCGGCCGCCGCACGATCTGCTGCCGGTCCGCCTGCGTCGTGTCGCCGGTGCGAAGCATGGTGCGGATATCAGCCGCCGAATAACCC
Source organism: Chloroflexota bacterium (assembly GCA_016190405.1). The sequence continues at coordinate 7,309 of JACPQO010000127.1, forward strand.
ATCTCCTGCGTGACCTCGGCGATCTCGGCCAGGGGCTGCTCCAGGTTGCGCTGGATGTCGTTGCTCAGCGCCTTCAGGGGCGAGACGTAGACGACCTCGATAGCGTCTTCGAGGGGGCCTTCTTCGGCGCGGCACAGCAGCCGGTCGATGGCGACCAGGAAGGCGGCCAGGGTCTTGCCGGAGCCCGTGGGGGCAGCGATGAGGGTATCGCGCCCGGACACGATCTCCGGCCAGCCGCGGGCCTGGGCCTCCGTGGGCGCGGCGAAGCGGCGCTGGAACCAGGCGCGGACGGCGGGATGGAACGAATCGAGGGCACTCATGACGGACCGGAGAGAGGGGCCTCCTGCACTTAACCGAACGTCTGTGCTGTCAATGTATTGCGACTCTCGACCGATGTCAAGCCCTCACGCCACAGGTTCCACGCCAACCGTAGGGGCGCAGCATGCTGCGCCCCTACCCACGGCGTCCCACCGATAGGTACGTCGCCAGCGCCTGCCGCAGCGGCGTCACCGTTACCCCAAAGTTGTCCTGTACCTCCGCCGAGTCGGCCAGGGCGTCCATCGTGATGAAGTCGATGGCGTCCGGCGTCAGCGGCGGGCCCGGCAGGAGCCGCAGGAAGGTCGCCGCCAGCTTCATCAGCCGCTTCGGGAACGGTATGAGGAGCCTGCGTTTGCCCATCACCTCCAGCGCCGTGCGCACGATCTGGTTCATCGACAGCACTTCTGGCCCGCCGATCTCGAACACCTGGTTGTCGGCGGCCGGGCTGTCCACGGCTTCAGCGACGGCTGTCGCCACGTCGTCGATGAACACCGGCTGGAGCATCTGCCTGCTGCCATCGCCGATGATGGGGACGAAGGGGAGGAAGCGGGCCATCCTCAGAAAGCGGTTCAGGGCGGCGTCCTCCGGCCCGTACACCCACGAAGGCCGGAAGACCACGTACGGGATCCCGCTGTCGCGCACGGCCGTCTCCGCCCGCCACTTGGCCCGAAACCAGTGGTACCTGACGTCGGGGGCGGCGCCGGCGCCGCTCAGGTAGACGAACCGCTTGACGCCGGCCTCCTTCGCCGCCGCCACCAGCCGCTCGGTGCCCGCCGCGTCGATCTCCTCGAAGGTGTGGCCGCGACGCCGGTTCTCCATCGGGAAGTTGGGAAACTGCACGGAGCTGATGACCACTTCAACGCCCTGGAGAGCGCGCCGCAGGCTTTCGACGTCGCGGACGTCGCCCTGCCTGTAGTCGATCTCCGGTCCGGCAAAGCGGCCGCGGGCCCGCGTGGCGTCCCGCGTCAGGACGGCGACCCGCTTGCCGCGCCGGGCCAGCTCCCGCACGATGCCCCCACCTACGAAGCCCGTGCCGCCGGCTACCAGGATCATGACCCACCTCCTCGCCGCCTATGTGCGGCTCCCATCATACGCTACTTCCGCCAGGCCGCAGCCGCCAGGGGCTGACCTTCATCCCCTCGATGACCAGCAGCGGCAAGGAGCCCAGCCCGGCCACCGCCAGCCATTCCCAGAGACCCGGCGCCTCCGTGTGGAACGCCTCCTGTAGCGGCGACACGTAGAGGACCGCCAGCAGCAGGCCGAAAGACACCAGCGTCCCGGCCACCAGGTAGCGGTTCGAGAGCGCCCCCAGGCCCAGCGCCGTCCGGTACAGCGACCGCGAGCCGTAGGCCTTGAGCAGCTCCGCGACGACCAGGGTGGCGAAGGCGACCGTCCGGGCGCCGTCGTCGGACGCGTCGGCCACCTCCAGCCACACGACGAACGCCACCATGACGGCGACCGCGACGGCCAGGCCGCGCACCCCCACTGTCCAGGCCAAGACCCCGGTTACCACCGGCTCTCGCGGCGGCCGCGGCGGGCGTTGCATCGCGTCGGGGTCACCAGGCTCCATGCTCAGGGCCAGGGCGGGCAGGCTGTCCGTCACCAGGTTGACCCACAGGATCTGCATCGGCAGCAGGGGCAGCGGCAGGCCGACCACCACCGCGGCGAAGACCACCAGGATTTCGCCGATGTTCGCCCCCAGGAGATAGACCACGAAGTTGCGGATGTTATCGAAGATCTTGCGGCCCTCTTCCACGGCGGCCACGATGGAGGCGAAGTTATCGTCCGTGATGACCATGTCGGCGGCTTCCTTGGCGACATCGGTGCCGGTCAGGCCCATGGCCACCCCGATGTCCGCCCGCTTCAGGGCCGGCGCATCGTTGACGCCGTCCCCGGTCACCGCCACGATGTGACCCGCTACCCGCAGGGCATCGACGATGCGCACCTTCTGCTCCGGCGAGATACGCGCATACACCCGCACATGCTGCACGGCCTCGCGCAGCTCAGCTTCGTCCATGCCGTCCAGCTCGGCCCCCGCCAGGGCTGCGCCCGCCGTCGCTATCTCCAGCTCGCGGGCAATGGCCAGCGCTGTCGCGGCGTGGTCGCCGGTGATCATGACGGGCACTATCCCCGCCCGCCGGCACAGAGCCACCGCCTGCCGCGCCTCCGGTCGCGGCGGGTCCTGAATGGTGGCCAGCCCCAGAAAGACCAGCTCTCGCTCCACCTCGTCCGGCGCGGCGTCCCCCGCCAGCGGCCGATAGGCGAGGGCCAGCAATCGCAGGCCGCGGGAGGCCAGTTCCTCGTTCGTCGCCAGCACCCGGCGACGGCCCTCTTCCGAGAGTTCGACGACATCCGCGCCCGCTCGCCGGCGGGAGCACAGGGGCAGGACCACGTCCGGCGCACCCTTCACGTAGGCCACAAGGCCCTCGCCTCCGCGGTGGATGGTGGTCATACGCCTGCGCTGGGGACTGAAGGGCAGCTCCCACTGCCGCGGCTGCTCACCCTCGATCTGCTCCCAGGAGAGACGGGCCTTGGCCGCCGCCACCACCAGGGCGCCCTCCGTGGTGTCACCCACCACACGCCAGCGCCCGCCCTCCTCCTGGAGACGCGCGTCGTTGCAGAGGGCGCCGGCGGTCAGCAGCAACCGCAGGTGCGAGTCCCGCGCCGGGTCTACCGCTTCGCCGCCGCGCCGGAACTCCCCGGCAGGCTCGTAGCCCACGCCCGTGACCTCCAGCGGCGGCAAGCCGGGCCCGAGGTACAGCTCGACGACTGTCATCTCGCCCATGGTCAGGGTGCCGGTCTTGTCGCTGGCGATGACGGTGGCCGAGCCCAGGGTCTCCACAGCGGCCAGACGTCGCACCAGGGCGTGGCGGCGGGCCATCCTCTGCATCCCCAGGGCCAGGCCGATAGCGACTACGGCGGGCAACCCCTCCGGCACGGCCGCCACGGCCAGGCTGACGGCCGTCAGGAGCATGTCCACCAAGTCCTTGCCGGTGGCGGCTCCGACGCCGAAAATGACGATGGAGACAGCGACGGCGCCCGCCCCCAGCCAGCGCCCCAGGCCCGACATCCGGCGCTGGAGCGGCGTCTCCTCCTCTTCGTAGGCGCTTATGAGGGCCGCGATGCGCCCGATCTCCGTTCCTGGCCCCGTCGCCACGACAACGCCCGTCGCCCGGCCGTAGGTCACCAGGGTCCCGGCGAAGGCGCAATTAAGGCGATCGGCCACCGGCGTATCGGCCGGCAGCACGAGACCCGGGTCCTTGTGCACCGGGGTCGATTCACCCGTGAGAGAGGCCTCGTCGAGGCTCAGGCTCACGGCGTCGGCCAGGCGCAGGTCGGCCGGAACGTGGTGGCCCACCCGCAGGAGGACCACGTCCCCCGGCACCAGGGATGGCGCCGGCATCTCCTTCAGTTGGCCGTCCCGCACGGCCAGGGCCGTAGGGGCCATGAGCACGCGCAGGGCCTGGAGAGCCCGCTCGGCCCGCCATTCCTGGGCGACGCCCAGCAGCGCGCTCAGCGCCACGATAGCGGCGATGGTGCCGGCGTCCAGGTACTCGCCGATGGCGGCCGCCAGGACCGTGGCCGCCAGCAGCAGCAGGATGAGGAAGTTGGCGAACTGCTCGACCAGCGCCTGGGCGATGGTGTGACGCGGCGGCTCCGGGATGGCGTTGGGGCCCCAGAGCGCCAGCCGCCGCTCCGCCTCGGCGGAGGTCAGCCCCTCCGAGATGTCGGTGGCCAGCGCCCGCGCCACCTCCTCGACCGCTGCGGCGTGGGCCGCCTCCAGGGCGACCGCTTCAGCGCTGATCTCCTGCACCGCCCCCATTGTAAGACTTATGCCTGCTCATCCTTGACAGGCCTGTCCTGAGCCTGTCGAAGGGCTCAGGATGAGCGGGCGCGGCGCTCGCTCGTGGTGAGCCTGCCCGCCGGCCTCGACGGGCCCGTCTGGGCAGGCAGGCTTATCGAACCATAAGCGGTATTCCAGCCTCCAACTTCCAACTTCCAACCTCCCAACCCTCCAGCGTAGAATGGGTGTGCGATGGCCACCACCCCCATCCGCGCCAGGCCGTTCCAGGAGCAGGTCCGCGCCCTGCCCGCGCGGCCCGGCGTCTACCTCTTCCGCGACGCCAAGGGTCAGGTCATCTACGTAGGCAAGGCGGCGGCTCTGAAGAACCGCGTCCGCTCCTACTTCGGCTCGCCGCACAGCTTCGAGCCCAAGACCCGGCGGCTGGTGGAGCAGATCGCCGACCTGGAGTACATCGTCACCGGCACGACTCAGGAGGCCCTCATCCTGGAGGCCACCCTGGTCAAGCGCCACCAGCCCTTCTTCAACGTCCG
>JACPQO010000129.1 GCA_016190405.1 Chloroflexota bacterium
CGAGACCGCTCTGCAAGCCCGGGTCCGCCAGGTTGACCTCGCTGTTAACGCAGCTCGGGTCGTTGCACCGCAGCACCTTCAGGTCGTGGTTTGTAAAGTCGCCGTAGCTGACCACCGGGTTACCCGAGGCATCCAGCTCGAGCGAGGTGTACCAGCCAACGTCGCCCGGGCCGTCCGGCGTGCTGATGACGTTGCCCGCGGTGCACGTGGGACTGCCGCAGCGGAGCACCTTCAGGTCGCGATCGGGTGGTTGACCCAGGAACTTCGGAAAACGCTGCTGGTAGCTGACGACCGGGTTGCCCGACGCCGGGTCTACAACGATGGAGCTCATCCAGCCAACGTCGGTCCCAAAGTCGTCAGAGGTGTCTGGTGAGGCGATAGTATTGCCTGACGTGCAGGTCGCATCGCCGCAGTGCAGCACATTCAAAGCATGACAAACGTTAAGACCGGGAAGCATCGAGCAGTAGCTGACCACCGGGTTGCCCAGGCTATCAAGCGCGAGATCCGGCCATATGAATTGCCCCGCCGGTTCCGGCGACGCGATCGTGTTGCCGGCGGTGCAGGTCGGGTTGCCGCAGTGGAGCACCTTCACGTCCCCGCACCAACTGGTAGTGGGCCCACCAGCGCCGATACGCGTACAGTAGCTGACCACGGGGTTGCCCGAGGCGTCCAGCTCCAGCGAAGTGAGGAAGCCAACGTTGCCCGTGGTATCCGGCGAGGCGTGAGTGTTCCCGGCACTGCAAGTGGCGTTGCCGCAGTGGAGCACGAACAGGTCGCCGTTGGTGGCGTCGTAGTAGCTCACCACGGGGTTCCCCGCCGAATCAAGGGCCAGGGAAGTGAACTGGCCCACGTTGCCGGCTGTGTGTGGCGTGGAGATAACGTTGCCGGAGGTACAGGTCGGGTTGCCGCAGCGGATCACCCACAGGTCGCCGTTGCCCCCATCGTAGGTGCTGATGACAGGGTTGCCAGCCGTGTCCAGCACGAGCGAGGTGTCTGAACCGACGATCGAACCGGGGACGGCCGCGGCAAACCCCGAGACGACGGAGTTGCCGGCGGTGCAGGTCGGGTTCCCGCAGTGGAGGACCTTCAGGTCGCCATTCGTGAAGTCTGCGTAGGCCACCACCGGGTTGCCCGCGCCGTCCAGCGCAAGGGAACTCCACAGGCCTACGTCGCCGGCGGTGTCGGGTGAGGCTATGATGTCATCCCCCGCGCAGTTCGGGTCATCGCAGTGAAGGACCTTCAGGTGACCGCAGAGGACCCCCTTGTTCAAGCAGTAGCTGACCACCGGGTTGCCGGCGGGGTTCAGGGCCAGAGAAGTAAACTCCCCCCCGTCGCCGCCAACGTCGGGGAAAGTGATGCTATTCCCCGACGTGCACGTTGCGTCGCCGCAGTGGAGCACCTTCAGGTCCCTATCGACGCTCTCAAAGTAGCTGATGACAGGCTTGCCGGACCCGTCGAGGGCCAGCGAGGTGTACCAGCCAGCGTCTCGGAAGGTGTCGGGCGAGGTTATCACGTTGCCGGAGGCGCAGGTGGGGTCGCCGCAGTGGAGAACCTTCAGGTCCCGGCACTCTTCCGCTCCCGCCAGGCTTTCACCGGCCGAGCAGTAGCTGACCACGGGATTGCCCGAGCTGTCCAGGGCGAGTGAGATATGGGCGCTGCCGGCCGTATCGGGCGAGGTGATGCTCTCCGGCCCAGCGACAGCGCTATCGCAATTCGGATCATTGCAGTGAAGCACCTTCAGGCCGCCGCAGGAATACCCCAGGGTTCCGAAAATCAGCTCACAGTAGCTCACGACCGGGTTCCCCAAGCCGTCCAGCGCCAGCGAAGTGTACCGGCCAGCGGTACCCGCTGTCTGAGGGAGGGCGATGCTCTCGTCACCACCGGCGCAGGCTGGGTCGTTACAGTGAAGGACCTTCAGGTCATGGTTGGCCTCGTCATAGTAGCTGACCACCGGGTTCCCTAACGGGTCCAGCTCCAGTGAGGTGTACCCGCCGACGTTACCGAAGGTATCGGGAGACGTGATCGTGTTGCCGGCGGTACACGTGGGGTTGCCGCAGTGCAGCACTTTGAGGTCATCGCAGCGATCGAAAAAGCCGCCGTCCTGCAACTTACAGTAGCTGACCACGGGGTTCCCCGCGGCGTCCAGCGCGAGCGATGAAAAGGCACCGATGTTGCCGGCCGTGTCGGGCGCAGCAATCGTGTTGCCGGCGGTACAAGCCGGGTTCCCGCAGTGCAGCACCGTGAGTTTGCCATCTGCGGCGTCGTAGTAGCTGATCACCGGGTTACCGGCGGCGTCCAGAGCTAGCGACGTGTACCAGCCGGTCTCGCCGTTCGTGCCGGTATCCGGGACTGTGATCGTGTTTGGCCCGACGGCCACGGTGGGCCCCCCGAGGCCGCGTCCCAGCAGCGCGATGACCGCGACGGCTAGCAGCGTCAGCAGCCCCAGGACGAGAAATCGCGCGTATCGCATCGCTGAACCCCCTCTCACGGCCGCGCCGATCGCAGCGGCTTCATCGCGGTTCCCTCCCTAGGCAGAACACTGGGGCCGAGAGGCCTGCGGCAGGGAGGGTGCTCTCGCCGTGGCCTCCCGGCACCAGTTGCCCGGAGCTTCTCATCCGGCCCGCCCCTTGCTGGCCCGGCCGTCGGGCACAGGTGAGGCACGCTCGGCTAGCCACGCCACGAGGCTGGCCTCCTCGATGCGCAGCTGGCGGCCCAGGCGCAGGCTGGGGATGAGGCCGGCTCTGGCCTTCTTGTAGACCCACTGAGGCTTCACCCTCAGCACGTCCGCCGCTTCCTTGGCTGTCAGCAGCTTCATGGCACCACCGTAGAGACCCCAGCGTCCCTCAAGCGTCCCCCAAGGCGTCCCCCGACCCGCCCCTTCAGTTTTCTTGCGATCTTTCTTGTCTTTTCCTGGCGCTCGGCGTATAATCCTTGTACTTCTCCGATGCTTCGCTCGCTGCTTCGGCAAGCGGCCGCGGTCACCTAGCCGGGAAGGGGGTGCGAGCGTGAGCGAGCAACCGGGCGGCGCAGGGATTCGGATGCATCTGCTGGGGCGGTTCGAGGTCCGCTCCGGCCCCCAGGTGCTCATCGACGCCTCGTGGCCTCGGCGTATGGCCAAGGCCCTCCTGAAGCTTGTCGCCCTCCAGAAGGATCGGCGTCTTGGGCGGGAACAGATCCTGGACGCTCTCTGGCCGGACCTGGCTCCGGCCGCCGCCGGTCACAACCTGCGCCGGAACCTCGGCTACCTGCGTGAGGCCCTGAGCCGGGGCGGGCTCACATGCTCTCTCCTAACTGTGACCCGCGACGCCGTTACTCTGTGCGCTGACCTGATTCTGGACGTAGATGAGTTCCGCAGCCGGGCCCAGGCGGCGCGTGCCGTGGCAACCGACCCCCGCCTCTACGAAGGAGCCCTGGCAGTATACGGAGGCGAGCTGTTGCCGGAAGACCTCTACGAAGAGTGGGCGGCAGGCCCTCGGGAACAGGTTCGGACGCTGCGCAACGAGCTCCTGATGGAGCTGGGCCAACTGCACCGCGCCCGTGGTGAGCTGGACCTGGCGGCTGAGCGGCTGAACGAGCTGGTGGAGGCCGACCCCTTGTGCGAGGAAGCGCATCGTGCCCTCATGCTCCTGTACGCCCATATGGGCCGGCGGGAGAGGGCGCTGCGCCAGTACCAACGGTGTCGCGAGGCGTTCCAGCGGGAGCTGGGAGTGGAGCCTTCGGCGGAGACCGAGGCACTGTATCGCCGGATCGCCGAGCGCCGTTTAGGCCCGGCGATAAACGAGGCGGCCCAAGGCCAGATGTTGGCTGGCCCTTCTGAGTTCGCCTCGCGCCGGCGGACTCCCTGCGTGGGCAGGGAGGAGGAGCTCGCCGCCCATAACGCCGTTCTCGATGAGGCGCTGGCCGGCAGGGGCTCCCTCGTAATGCTGACGGGGGAGCCCGGCGTCGGTAAGACCCGGCTCGCGGAGGAGGTAGCGGCCCAGGCGCGCAGCCGAGGCTTCTTCGTCGCCGCCGGCCACTGCCAAGAGATGGGGGAGACCGCTCCTTACACCCCTTTCGTTGGGGCGATCGAATACGTGGCCCGCGTTATGCCCCCGGAGAACCTGAGGCGGGCACTGGGCGACGTCGGAGCGGAGGCGGCCCGCCTAGCGCCGGAGTTGCGCCGCCTCTTTCCGGACCTGCCGCCACCCGTGGAGATGCCTCCAGAGGAGGGCCGTCGCTACCTGTTCAATGCCCTTGTCGACTTCCTGGAGCGGGCGGCGCGCGCCCAACCGATGCTGCTCATCCTGGAGGACCTCCACTGGGCCGATGAGTCCTCTTTGCTCCTCCTTCAGCATATCGCCCGGCGGCTGGCGGAGATGCCGGTTGTGGTTCTCGGTACCTACCGGGATGTGGAAATGGCCCCCGGCGGCGCTCTGGCCAGGACGCTGCAGGAGATGCTGCGGCGGCGGCTGGCCCGCGAGACGGTCCTGGGGCGGCTGCCCGAGCCTGCCGTGGCGCAGATGCTGAAGGCTCACGGCAGGGGCGACCCACCGCCCAGCCTCGTGTCGCTCATCTACGACGAGACCGAAGGCAACCCCTTCTTCGTGGAAGAGCTGGTTCGCCACCTCCTGGAGCAAGGGAAGCTGCTTGATCCGGAGGGGCGCTGGCTCAGCGAGTACCCCGTCGGAGAGATAGAGGTTCCCCGCAGCGTCCGCCTGGTCATCGAGCGGCGGCTGGAGCGGGTGGGTAAGGAATGTCGCCGCATCCTCACCGGCGCCGCCGTCATCGGTCGCGCCTTCAGCTTCGAGCTGCTGGAGGCGCTGGGCGACCATTCGACGGGCTCAGGGCAGGCTCTGGATGCCGATGCGCTCCTGGATGCCGTCGACGAGGCGGAGCGCGCCCGCCTGATCATGGCGGTGGCGGGCGGTTCGCAGGCCCACTTTACTTTCGCCCACGAGTTGATCCGGCAAACCCTCGTCAGCGGCCTCTCTCTTCCCCGGCGGCAACGGCTGCACCTGCGGGTGGCCGAGGCGACGGAGCGGGTCTACGCCGGCTGCCTCGATGCCCGCGCGGCGGATCTGGCCTACCACCTCTACCAGGCAGGGGCCGTCGCCGACCCGCACAAGACGGCCCATTATCTGACGGTGGCGGGCGATCAGGCGATCGAGGCGGCGGCCTTCGAGGATGCCCTGCGCCTCTACGAGAGCGCTCTCCCCTCGCTGTCTGGCGACGACCGGCGCGGTCGTGCGGGGATGCTGTACAAGCGGGGCCTAGCCCGGCGCAGCCTGGGCCGCTGGGAGGAGGCGCTGGCCGACTGGCGGGAGGCCCTGGACACCTACGAAGAGCTGGGCGACGCCGAGGCGGTCGGGCGAATCTCCGCAGACATCGCGGTACAGCTGGCGTGGGCGTTCCGTATTGAGGAAGCGCTGGATGTAACCCGTCGTGGTCTGATAGCCCTCGGCGAAAGGGTTAGCCCTGACCGCTGTCGCCTCCTGGCTTATGGCGGACTGGGGCTGAGCATGGGCGGCTACTACACCGCCGGCGAAGACATGACAGTCCAGGCCCTGACCTTAGCCGAACAGCTCGGCGACACGCGCCTCCTTGGGGCCGCGCTGACTGCAAAGGGGGCCCACCACTGGTTCTACATGCATTACCCGCAATCGGTCGAGGCGCTGCTGCGGGGGGCCGCGTTGCTACGATCGCGAAATGACCTTTGGGCCCTGGCGGACGCCTTGGTGTTTCTCCAGAACGGTCTCGGCTTCCTGGGCCGGTTTGACGAGGTTGTGAAGATCGGGGAGGAGCTGGAGTCCCTGGCCGAGCGCCTGGGTCACCTGGGGGCCCTGATTATGGCCGGCCGTAACCGCCTCGTATTTGGACTGACCCTCCTGGAGCCTCTTACTAGATACGAGGAGTTTTGCAAAAGCCACCGAGAGGTGTGCCAGCGCGCCGGCGGCTCGTGGGCCGGCCCCGACCCTCTGTTTGGGCTCCTCCACTTCTGGAGGGGGCAGTGGCCGCAGGCGGCGGGGAGCTTTGAGGAGGCAGGACAGGTTGAGCCCCCCGGGGCGTCCGCAGGCTGGCATTGCGCTTTTCTCTTCCTTTACCGGGCTTACGCTGGAGACCGGAATTCCGCCCTTACCGTGCTGCGGCGGCTCAGGACGGCCTACTTTCCCCGCGCCGGGCAACCCAACGGCTGGGCTCCATGGACGGCGCTGCTGGCGGCGGTGGAAGGGCTGGCGCTCCTCGGCGAAAGGGACGAGGCCAGCGCCCTCTATCCGCTGGTCCTTGAAGGCGTGAAGACGGGTTGCCTTATTCGCGCATTCGACGCGCGTCTGCTTCAGACCGTGGCCGGCATAGCAGCGGCCGCGGGCAGCCAGTGGGACAAGGCCGAGGAGCACTATGAGACCGCCCTGCGGCAGGCCCGCGAGCTACGCATCGTCATGGAGGAGCCGGAGGCCCGCCGCTGGTACTCCCGCATGCTCATCGACCGCGACGGTCCCGGCGACCGGGAGAAGGCGCTGCGGCTGCTGACGGAGGCGATCGCCATGTACTGGCAGATCGGGATGCCCAAGCACGTCGAGATGGCCGAAGCAATCCTCAGCGAAGCGTAGAGGCCGCCGCACCGTCGCCAGGACGCTCGGTCGCATCGGGACGCGATGCGAACAGGCGGGGGGTGCACTGACGTGGACCGCGTTCTCGTGGCGACGATGTAAGACCACAACTAGAGCGTAGATGAGAAGCTGATGGGGTGAGGATGTCGACCGCCTCAGGAGATACGTGTCTTGATCTATCAAACCGAAGCCCGCCTTTGCTCCCCTGTTCCGGGTCACTGCCGAAGAGGAAGGCGGGCTGGTCAGCATTTGCGACTGGCGACCCCGATGGGATTCGAACCCACGATCTCCACCGTGACAGGGTGGCATGTTAACCGCTACACCACGGGGCCGCCCGGCTGCCTGAAACGCCTCTCGGTGACCTCAGGCCAGTTTCATTCTATATTGGGCACGTCTAGGCGGTCAACGTGGCACGGTTGGCCCTAGCAGACCTCACGGGTATAATGCAGCAAGAGTCCACGTTCGAACTGAGAGATTACTGTGCCCAGACGCTACCGGCCGCCGGTTAAGCGGCGCAAGCCCAAGAGACGCACCACCGCCGACATCCTGGCGGAGCCGCCGGCTCCCCAAGAGATTGCCGCGCCCATCGCCGTCGCCCGCACGGCGGTGTCGACGGCGGCGCCGGCATCGCGCAGCGAGACCAGGCACATCACGCGTGACTATAGCTACGTGCGCACAGAGATCGTGCGCATAGCGCTGGTGGCCGGCTTCATAGTAACCAGCCTGGTACTGACGGCCGTCTTCCTGCGCTGATGGGGTCAGAAGCGTAGCCGGTTCGCCGCCACCACGATCCCCAGGACGACCACCACGTAGCCGTACAGATCGTTCGTGGGAATCGGGGCCCAGCCCAGCAGCAGGTTGCGCGCTACGTAGGCCACCACGATGCCCGCCGAGGCGGCCACCTGGAGGGCGGGGCCCGACTTGTGGTTGGTGGCCCAGCTCACCGACTCGGCGACGGCGTAGCCGAGGAGGATGGCTACGATCAGGCTGAAGAAGCCCAGGCTGTCGGCAAGGATGAGCCACCACAGGCCGCCCAGAACGGCGCCTGACGCCAGGGCCGCAGCGGCGCCCCGCAGCAGGTAGACCGGCCCGACCTCGAACTGGGGAAGCTTGCGGCTGGGGGCGCAGGTGGGGCAGCGGGCGCCGACGTCTGTCATCACCACGCACCTGGGGCAAATGGGCGTCTCGCAGCGGCCGCAGGCCAGCTCGGTCTCGGTGTTCGGGTGGCGGGCGCACCACATGGGCCCGGCGGCGGGTCTGCCTAAGGCCGGTACGCGGCCCGGGCCCGCTCCAGGGCGCCGCGCTCCCTGGCCAGTGCCAGCAACCGCTCCGCCGGCTCTGTTGGCAGCGGGATGTCGCCGGGCTCCCGCTGCTGGGGCCCGCCGAGGCCGTGGTAGTCGCTCCCACCCAAGGGGAGCAGGCCGAACTTATCGGCCAGCGCGCGTAGCCGTTCGATCTCCGCCGGCTTGTAGTCCTGGTAGTAGACTTCCATGCCGATGAGACCGGCGTCCTTCAGCTCAGCCAGGTGCCCTTCGAGGGCCGGGAGATCGCGGGGGTGGGCCAGAGTGGCCAGGCCACCCACCCGCAGCAGCGTCTCCACCACCTGGCGGGGCGTCAGACGTTCCCGCTCCACGTAGGCCGGCCCGTTGCGGCTGAGGTAGCGGTCGAAGGCCTCGTTGACGCTGGCCACGTGACCGGACTCGTCCAGGGCCCGCGCTATGTGCGGCCGCCCCACGGCGCCTTCGCTGGCTATCTCCTGCACCCGCTCCCAGGCGATGGGCATGCCCAACCCGCGGAGCTTCTCCACCATCTTGCGGGCCCGGCCCAGGCGCGACTCCCGCAGGCGGGCCAGCGTCTCCTGGAATGTCTCGTTGGCCCAATCGATGAAGTGGCCCAGGATGTGCACCTCGTTACCGGGCACGTCGGTGCTCATTTCGATGCCGGGAATGAGGGTGAAATCGGGGTAGCGGGCGGCGGCCTGGTAGGCCTCGGGCAGCCCCTGGGTGGTGTCGTGGTCGGTCAGGGCCATAAGGCGGACGCCGTTGCCGTAGGCCAGGTCGATGAGCTGAGTGGGGGTCAGCACGCCGTCGGAGAAGGTGCTGTGGGTGTGCAGGTCGGCGCGGCTAGCCAATCAGGCCACCTCCCTATCCAGCCGCTGGATGGAGAGGGCGCGGCCGCTGTCGGGGTCTATCTGGACCAGGACCGCGTTGAAGACGGCCGGGCCGCGCTCTACGGGCGCGAAGCGGGCAGGGAGTTGGCTGAGGAAGCGCTGGACGATGGGTTCGGTCTCCATGCCCAGGATAGAGTCCAGGGCGCCCACCATGCCCACGTCGCTAACGTAGGCCGTACCCTTGGGCAGGACGCGGGTGTCGGACGTGGGCACGTGGGTGTGCGTACCGAGGACGGCGCTGACGCGCCCGTCGAGGTAGTAGGCCATGCCGATCTTCTCGCTGGTGGCCTCGGCGTGCATGTCCACGATGATGACCCGGTAG
>JACPQO010000130.1 GCA_016190405.1 Chloroflexota bacterium
GCCGTCGCGCTTCCTGTCGGACCTCACGAAGACCTTCGCGGAGGTGTACCTGGCGAACTCCCATACGGGCCACGTCATCGGCTTCATCCACGCGGTGACGGGGCCGCGCGCCCTGCGGCTGCTGCTGCCCTACCTGCCGCCGGAGGCCGTGCCCGACGCGCTGAGCTACGGCTGGCAGGCGGCGATTGGGATCTACGCCGCGCTGGGTGAGGCCGTCGACCCCGGGTCGATCCAGGCGCCGGACGAGAGCATCGACGACCTGATAGGGCAGGCGGTGGTCACCGGGGACGAGCACGCCATCAAGTTCACGGAGGCCTGTCTGGGGGAGCACGCCCTGGAGCCGCAGCCGGCCTACCTGGCGGCGGCGGGTCACGCTATCGACGTGCTGAGCCGCGGATAGCGGTCTAGCTCCACAGACGCCGCAGATCAGGCGGCCTTGGCCGTGGGTCCTTCCGCGGACGGCTCTGAAACCGCCGGCGCTTCGCCTGCTTTTTCGCGCTCGCCGGGGGCGAACACCCGCGCGAGGCAGACAACCAACCCGCCCAGGAACAATAAGCTACCGAGCATGAACAGGACGACTTCCATCGTCCTCACCTCCTCTCGGCCAGTCCCTCAGAATGTAGCGCACGGTAGTGTCCCTGCCATGGCCTTGCTGACCCCATTCGCATGAGACAAGTGGCCTAGTCCTACGGGGAGCGTCATGGACAGATGTCTAGGGAGGGGGTCAGAGCAAAGGGCAAAGAGCAAAGAGCATCATCCAGGCCGTTTTGCTCTCTGCTCCTTGCTCGCGAGAGGCCCGCCAGAGCCCCGGGCCGCCCATGCGATATACTGGTATCGCTATGCAGGAGCGGAAGCGGCCGGGGGAAGGCGACATCAGCGGGCCCACGCGGGGCGACTACACCGACTGGGACAACCCGGAAGACCAGGAGTGGGAAGAGGCGGCCCCCGAGGGGTACTACGACGATGAGGATGCCGCCCTCGATGATGGGGAGGAGCTCGACCCCGACGACCCGGACTACGACCTGTCGGAGGCGGCGGGCTACGCTGACTGGGAGCCGTCGGAGCGCAGTTTCTTCCTGCCGCAGTGGGTTATCGTGGCGCTGTCGATCCTGCTGATCCTGGCCCTGCTGCTGCCGGCGCTGCGCTGGTTCGGGTGAGGGGGGCGCACCAGGAACAGCAACCGTTGCCGGCGACCGCGAGGGTCGCCCCTACATGTGGCTGATGCTCGGGGGCCGGGCGGGGTCCAACCTCCAACCTCCAACCTCCAACCTCCAACCTCCAACCTCCAACCTCTAACCTCTAACCTCCAGCCTCCTCCAGGTCTACCTCGACGTAGGGGTTGCCGTAGCGGTCGCGCTTGACCTCGGCGCGGGTGACGCGACCGTGGTACAGACGGTTGTCATCCCAGTAGGACATGGCCTGGCCGACGAGGGTCTCGGCCAGGGCCTTGACCCCCTTTTCGTCCAGGGCGAAGCGCAGGTCGCGTGTGGGCATGATCGTCTCGGCGGGCCCGCCAGGCCATAATACCGCAGGGCAGGGCGTAGACCAAGCCGAAGGCGGGCGATCTGTGATATAATGACGCCAAGTGTAATCCCACCGCCCTGAACACCCGGTCCTTATTTCTTCGGGTCACAATCCAGGCCACCACCAACCGAATAGTGTTGTCTGGGGTGCGGTGTCTTGCGCCGGCGCCGCTTGCGGCAATCGGCGACGCTGAAACGCGAAGTCCAGTCTAGTTACGGAGGACGCCCACCATGAGGATCCTGCAGATTGCCCCGCTGTGGGAGACGGTCCCGCCGCCGGCCTACGGCGGCACCGAGGCTGTGGTTCACACCCTGGTGGAGGAGTTGGTGCGCCGCGGCCATGACGTGACCCTCTGCGCCTCCGGCGACTCGCAGACCTCAGCCCGGCTCCAGGCCATCTACCCCCACAGCCTGCGCGCGGCGACCGACCTGGAAGACAAGACCCCCTATTCCTGGCAACACGCCGCCCTCTCCCTCTGTGACGCGCGCGAGTACGACATCGTCCACAACCACGGGGGCGAGGAGGTCATGGCGCTGTCCCACCTCGTGCCGGACGTGCCCATGCTGTCCACCATGCACTGCCTCATCACCCCGGACACGAAGTTCATCTGGGACCGCTACCAGGGCTACTACAACACCATCAGTTGGTCACAGCGGCGGGGGATGCCGGAGGTCTGCGGGGGCACGTTTGCCGGCGTGGTCTATAACGCCATCGACGTAGCCAGCTTCCCCTTCCAGGAAGCAAAAGAGGACCACCTGCTGTTTCTGGCGCGCATCTCGCCGGACAAAGGACCCCATCTGGCCGTGGAGGTAGCGCGCCGCACCGGGCGAAAGCTCGTTATGGCGGGCAAGGTGGACCCGGCCGACCTCAACTTCTTCCTCACGGTAGTGGCGCCCCTTATCGACGGTGAGCAGGTGGTGTTCGTGGGGGAGGCCAACAGCCGGCAGAAGCGGGAGCTGTACCGCGACGCGAGCTGCGTGCTGGCGCCCATCACCTGGGACGAGCCCTTCGGCCTGGTGCCGGTGGAGGCGATGGCCTGCGGCACGCCGGTCATCGCTTTCGGCCGCGGCGCGGTGCCGGAGCTGATGCGGGACGGCGAGACGGGGTTCATCGTCGATACGCTGGACGAGATGGTCGAGGCCGTCGACCAGCTCTCCTGGATCGATCCCCAGGCCTGCCGCCGGCATGTGGCCCGCAAGTTCGACGCGCCGGTGATGGCCGACAGCTACCTGCGGGTGTACGAGGCGATGCTGGAAGGCCGGCTGGCGGCGCGTCTGGAGGAGCCGGTGCGCGCGCTGGCGGGCCTGGTCGAAGAACGGGAGGCGGCGGTGGATTCGGCGCGGGTCGCGTGAGCGCCGGGCCCAGGTTCACTTGGAGGCTGGATGCCATGCCGGTACGGATCCCAGGCGAGGAGAAGGCGCTGCTCCACAAGCTGGAGCCGGATGTTCGCCTCTCCGTAGTGGGGGGCGTGGCCTACCTGGACGGCCGGGTGTCCTGCTACGAACGCAAGAAGGCGCTGAGCCGGCTGGCGGCTGAACTGCCTTTCGTAGAGAGGGTGGAAAACCGGCTGCGGGTAGCGCCCGGCTCTCTGCGGTCGGACCGCACGATAGAGTCGGAAGTGTCGGCGGCCTTGAAGATGGACCCCTCGTTGGGGGGCGAGCAGATTATCGTGGTAGCGAAGGACGGCGTGGTGGAGCTGAGGGGAAAGGTCGGGTGCATGTCGGCCCGTGTGGCGGCGGAGAGCGCAGCCTGGTCAGCCTGCGGCGTGCAGCATGTGGAGAACCGGCTGGAGTTGTTGCCGCAGGCGAACTCGTTGAGTTCCCTAGGCCGATCGGCCTAGAATACTGCCAACGTCAGCCATCGCTGTCCCGAAGTCCCATTGATGGAGGAAGGCGCAACCGCCTCGACCAGCCCCACGACTTCCGCTCTGCAGCTTCTGCCGGAAGCGGAGCCGATGGGCGTCCAGGACATCCGGGAGGCGCTGGTCATCCGGGAGCGGGACTTGTTCCTGCTGACCGATATCAGCGGGCAGGTGCCTGCGGGCAACCTCAACGGCTACGGCCTGTATTACGCCGATACCCGCTATCTCTCGGGGTACGACTTCACGTTCGCGGCGGCGGAACCGGTGGTGCTCCTGTCCACGGCAGAGCTGGGCTACAGCTCTGAGCAGGTGCTGACGAACCCCTCGATGCCTAGCCTGGAGGGGCGGAAGATCCCCCGCGGCACCATGGAGGTGCGCCGCCTGCGGGTGGTGGAGGACGCCCTGGAGGAGACCCTGCGGGTGACCAACTACAACGTCTTCCCGGTGAGCGTGGAGCTGGTGTTCCGGTTCGCAGCCGACTTCGCGGACATCTTCGAGGTCCGGGGTCACGAGCGGGAGTCGCGCGGGGAGCTGCGCGCACCCTTCTTGCAGGACTCCACCCTGACGATGGCCTACAAGGGCAAGGACGGGCACACGCGACAGACGCTGATCATCTTCACGCCCGCGCCGCTGTCGGTGGAGACGGACTCGCAAGGGGCCGTGGTAAGATTCCGCGTCTCCCTGGCCCATCGGGAGAGCGAGGCCATCCGGCTCCTGGTCACGGTGGACGGGCGGCTGGAGGCGGCCCAGGGAGTGGAGCGATTCGGCATCGTCGCCCAGGAGTACGGCTCGTGGCTCAACGAGGCCACCCGCATCTACACCGACAACGACTTCTATAACGCGGTGCTGGAGCGATCCCTGGCGGACCTGCGGATGCTGTGGAACCACGAGGGACAGGGCGGGGCCTATCCGGCGGCGGGGACCCCCTGGTACGACACCCTGTTCGGCCGCGACAGCTGCATAGTGGGGCTACAGACGCTGGCGCTGAAGCCGCACATCGCCCGCAACTGCCTGGCCACCCTGGCCCGCTGGCAGGGCAAGAAGTTCGATCCCTGGCGCGACGAGGAGCCCGGCAAGATCCTGCACGAGCTGCGACAGGGGGAGCTGACACAGACGGGCGAGCTACCGTTTTCGCCCTACTACGGCAGCATAGACTCCACGCCGCTGTTCCTGTGGCTGGCCGGAGAGTACTACCAGTGGACGGGCGACCTGGAACTGCTGCAGAGCCTGGAAACCAACCTGCGATGGGCTCTTCACTGGCTGAAAGAATACGGCGACACCAACGGTGACGGTTATGTCGACTACGAGAAGCGCTCGGCCAAGGGGCTGGTAAACCAGGGCTGGAAGGACTCCTGGGACGCCATCATTCACGCCGACGGCGCTCTGGTGCAGCCGCCGACCGCCCTGGTAGAAGTTCAGGGATACGTGTACACGGCACTACGGAAGCTGGCGCCGGTGTTCGCTGCCCTGGGGGACGGCGAGACGGCGGAGGGGCTACGTCGGGAGGTGGCGGCGCTCAAACGCCGGTTCAACCGGGACTTCTGGCTACAAGAGGGATTCTACGCCCTGGGAATGGACGGGCAGGGGAGCCCCGCGGCATCTACGACCTCGAACGCTGGGCACGCCCTGTGGTCGGGTATAGCCTACCAGGGCCACGCCAAGCAGGTGGCGGAGAGGCTAATGCGCAACGATATGTTCTCCGGCTGGGGGATTCGCACTATCAGCACGACCTCTCCCCGCTACAACCCGTTCGGGTACCACCTGGGGACGGTGTGGCCCCACGACAACTCCATCATCGCCATGGGGTTCAAGCGCTACGGGTTCGAGGACGAGCTCAATGAAGTGGCCACCGCCCTGTTCGACGCCGCGCGCGCCTTCCCCTACTACCGGCTGCCGGAGCTATTCGGCGGCGCCGCCCGCTCAGCGCACCACGCTCCCGTCCCTTACCCCGTGGCCTGCCGGCCGCAGGCCTGGGCCGCCGCCGCTTTCCCGCTCATCACGCAGGCGATCCTGGGGCTGTGCCCCGACGGTCCCCGCAACCGGCTATACATCGTGCGGCCAGTGCTGCCGGAGTGGCTGGAGAACGTGCAGGTGGAAGGGCTGCGCGTGGGCCACGGTGAGGCCGACCTCTACTACGAACGGCGAGCCGGCCGTACCCGCGTCCGCGTGCTGGATGTCCGCGGCGACGTGAAGGTAGAGACGGTGCGCCGCTGGCCACTGTAGCCACAACGCCTCGAGACAAGAGACACGAGACAGGAAACAAGGACACGTCGGAGGGGCTTGACCGACCGCCGGCAACCCTCCATATTTGACGCGTGATGTCCGCAGCTCAATCCCTCAAAGGCCAGGTAGCGGTGGTCACCGGCGCCAGCCGCGGCATCGGGCGGGCGATCGCGGTGGAGTTCGCCCGCGCCGGGGCGGCGGTGGTGGTGACGGCCCGGACGACAGAGAAGGAGCCCTCGCAGCTGCCCGGGACTATCGAAGAGACCGCGCGTCAGATCGAAGCGCTGGGCGGACGGGCCCTGCCCATCGTCACCGACGTGACCAACGAGGAGCAGGTCCAGGCGATGGCGGAGCGCGCGCTGAAGGAGTTCGGCAATGTGGACATCCTGGTCAACAACGCCGGCATCAGTTTCCCGGCGCCCTTGCACCGGACACCCCTGAAGCGTTGGGACCTGGTGATGAGCGTGAACCTGCGGGGGCCGGTGATGTGCTCGCAGGCTTTCCTGCCCCAGATGATCGAGCGCCGCAGCGGCCGCATCGTCAACGTCTCCTCCGCCCTGGCCGAGACGCTGATGCCGGGGATGCTCTCCTATTCGGTCTCCAAGATAGCCCTGGAGAAGCTGACCCAGGGGATGGCCCAGGAGCTGAGGGAGTACAACATCGCGGTGAACGCCCTGCGTATCGAGCTGAACATCGCCAGCGAGGGCTGGATGTTCCGCAACCCCAACATCGACTACTCGGACTGGGAGAAGCCCGAGGCGGCGGCCGAGACGACCCTGTGGCTGGTCACCCGCGAGACGTCCTACACGGGGAAGGTGGTGACCATCGCCGAGGTGCGGCAGGCGATGGCCAGCCGCTAGATGCCCACCCGCCGCTTCCCGAAAGTCACCGACGACGCCCTGGCCGACCTCCGCAGCCGCATCGGCGACATCGCCGAGGACGAAGCCTTCATCCGGGTGGCCAGCCGGGACGCCATTCGCCATTTCGCCGAAGGCATCGGCGACGCCAATCCCCTGTGGCTGGACGAGGCCTACGCGCGGCGCACGCGCTGGGGCACGCTGCTGGCGCCACCCACCTTCCTGTTCGCCGCCAGCCGCGTCCTCAGCGGCTACGTGGGCGGCCTGCCGGGCATCCATGCCATGTTCGCCGGCGCCCACTTCCGCTGGCAGCGGCCCGTGCGGCTGGACGACGAGTTGCTTTCGGAGGCGCGCCTGAAGGACATCATTGAGAAGCAGACTGAGTTCTCCGGTCGCTCCGTCCAGCAGACGTACAGCGTACGTTTCACCGACCAGCGCGGCGAACTCATCGCCGAGTGCGATTCCTGGTGCTTCCGCACAGAGCGGGAGACGGCGCGCCGTCGCGGCAAGTACCGGCCTGTTGAGCCTTACGTTTATTCGGACGCGGAGCTGGACCGGATATGGCAGGACTACCAGCGGGAGGAACTGCGCGGGGCCGTCCCCCGTTACCTGGAGGACGTCGCCGTGGGCGACGAACTGACACCAGTGGTCAAGGGGCCGTGGACGCCCACGGCCAGCATCGCTTTCCTGCTGGGCTGGGGCGGCCTGTACATCCGCGCCCACCGCTTCGCTTTCGAGCAGTACCGGCGGCACCCCGCCCTGGCCATCGCCAAGGAGCAGAACGTGCCGGAGCCGCCGGAGCGGGTGCACTGGGACAGCACGTTCGCCCGGCAGGTGGGGGTGCCCGCCGCCTACGACTACGGCCCCGAGCGGGTGGCCTGGATGGGGCACCTGCTGACCAACTGGACCGGCGACGACGGTTTCCTGCGCGAGCTATACGTGGAGGTCCGCCGCCACAACATGGTGGGCGACACCACCTGGTGTCACGGCCGCGTGGTTGCCAACCAGGAGGGCCTGGTGCGGCTCGACCTATCGGCGGCGAACCAGCGGGGCGAGAGCACGGTTACGGGCTGGGCGGTCGTTGAGCTGCCCCGCCGCGGCTAGGCCGGCGGACTCTGCGGTTGCCGCGCGCTCCCAGGCCCTAGCCTGGGAGCTCCGTCACCTCGAACGGCGGCTGGAAGTCGGCGTCGGTCACGTCCGTGCTCACCTCGGTGGCCTCGATGGAGGTCTCGCTGCCGTCCTCGAGGGTCACTTTAGAGAGGAGCAGGATGCCGTCCTCGGAGATGCACGTTTCGGCAGACGCGAACTCCGTGATGCTGGTCGCTTTCACCGTGAAGCACTTGGCCGTGACACCGGCTATGGTCCGCTCCGACTCGTCCACGAGGTCGAACCCTTCGATGTCTTCTGCCAGGCTCTCGGTCGTACTGAATATCGGCTCGAAGAGGTCTGTCTGTTGTTGAGCCTGATCCGCGGGGACGGAGAGGCACGTGCCCTCGCCACCGCCGAGGTCGGTGCACAAGTAGGACGCATCGCCGACCTGGATCACGCTGGTAGCTGTCGCCGGCTGTCCGGGCTCGCTGAACGAGTAGTCGATGCGGCTGTCCGGTGGCCGCTGGGTGAGGGTCATGGTGAACTCCGATTCTTGCCCGCCGACGATGCTGCTGGTAAAGCGGTAGGTAACCTTGGCGGTAATCCCCTCCGTGGCTTTGGCCAGGTCCTGCAGCTTGGCGGCGCCCACTTCGCCACCACCGTCCCCACCCTCTTCGGTGGCCGTCTCTGTAGCCGCGGCCGTCTCCCTGGCTGTCTTCGTGCCTTGTGGGCCGCCCTCCTCCTCACCACCGCCGCAGGCAGCCGCCAGGAGCAGCAGCGCCAGCGCCGCCCCGGTGGCAATCAGCAGCCAACGCCGAATCGCAGAGTTTCGCCTTGTCAAATACGCCATTGTCCCTCCTATAGAATCTGCTCCGCAGTAGGTTACCGCCCCCGGCCCGTAACGTCAACCAGCTTCTTTAGTGCTCTGGCGCCGCCGCCGAGGGGAGCGCTAGGCAGCGCCCGTGGGCCAGCCATCATCGGGCCACATCTCCCGAAAGACGTACCACTGCGCCGGATAGCGGCGCACGAACCCCTGGAACAGATCGGCGATGCGCTGGGTGATCTGTCGAGCGTCTTCGTCGGCGTCCAGCTCGCGGCTGGAGAGGATGGGCGGGCAGATGTGGGCGAAGAAGCGGCCACCGGGCCTGCGAGCGGCCAAGCCGAAGACGATGGGGGCGCCGCTGATGCGGGCCAGGCGGGCCGGGCCGACGGGGAAGACGGTGCGATGCCCGAAGAAGGTCACGGGAACACCACCTCCCCTGTCCACCCCCACATCGACAACGAAGGCCACCATCTCGCGGCGACGGAGGGCACGCACCAGCTTGATGCCGGCGCCGGCCGCCGGCAAAAGGGTGATGCCCATTCTGGCACGGCAGGCGATGGCCCAGTCCATGATCCCATCGGGACCGAAGCGCTCCGCCACGGAGGTGATCGTGTTCCCCCTGAGGACGACCAGAGAGGCGGCCACCTCCGGGCTGCCCATGTGGGCGCTGGTGAAGATGATGCCCTTGCCGTAGGACTCGGCCTCGTCGAAGTGCTCTTCACCCTCGATCTGCAGCCGGTCGAGCACCGTCTGGTTGTCCCAACCCTGGACGTGGATCATCTCGGCGATGTAGAGGGCGAAGTGGCGAAAACAGGCACGTCCGAGCCGGTCCACGAGGGGATCGTTGACGCTGCGGCCGAGGATGCGGGCGTAGTTGCGGCGAGCCGTCTCCCGCTTGCTCTTCCAGATCCCGTAGGCGAAGTCGCCCCAGGGCAGGGCCAGCCGGTGTGCGAGATCAAAGGGGACCAGGCGGATCCCGGAGCGATTGAAGATATAGACCCAGCGGCCGGGAACCCAGTCCAGTGGGCCGCGGGCTGCCACTAGGCTCTCGTCCTCCCGCCCTGGGCGCGACCCAGGTAGAATGCCTCCATCTGGCGGGCCCGCCCCGGCGGCAGACGCATGAACACCCCCCTGGCCTCGGCCACGATCTCGCCCGCAGCGCCGCGGATCTCGCCGGTGGCTTCCAGCCAGCGGCCGCGGTCGCGGCTGACCCGAGCGGTGACGGTGAGCTCCTGACCCAGGGGCAGAGGACGCCGGTACTTGACCTCCATGCGGGCGGTCATGGCCCAGGCGCCGGCGGCGTACATAGCCCAGCCCATCGCCTCGTCCAGGGCGGCGGCGGCGATGCCGCCGTGGGCGAGGCCCGGGTAGCCCTGGTGGACCCGGCGCGCCACGAAACGGCCGACAGCCACGCCGTCCTCGATGCGGAACTCGATGTGGAGCCCCTCGGGGTTGGCGTCGCCGCAACCGAAGCACCAGCGGCGCGGGCTACTCTCCGGCTCCTGCATCACCATCCAACTGCCGGAAGGCGACGACGCCGTTCTGGCCGCCGAAGCCGAAGCCGTTGGCCAGGGCCACCTGCACGGGCGCACGGCGGGCGGCCAGAGGCACGTAGTCCAGATCGCAGTCCGGGTCCGGGGTCTCCAGGTTGATGGTGGGCGGGATCACGCCGTCGCGGATGGACAGGACGGCGGTCAGGGCGCTGACGGCGCCGGCGGCCCCCAACTGGTGGCCCACCATGGACTTGGGGGCCGTAATGGGCACGCGGTAGGCGTGCTCGCCCAGGGCGCGCTTGATAGCGGCCGTCTCGGCGGCGTCGTTGAGGGACGTGCCGGTGCCGTGAGCGACGACGCAGTCGACCTCCTCGGGCTGCAAGGAGGCCGCCTTGAGGGCCCGCTGGATGGCGAGCGCGGCGGCGTCGCCGCTGGGGTCCGGGGCTGTGATGTGATAGGCGTCGCAGGTGACGGCGCCGCCCGCCAGCTCGGCGTAGATGCGGGCGCCGCGGGCCCGGGCGTGCTCCAGCCGCTCCACCACCATGGCGGCCGCGCCCTCGCCGTAGACGAAGCCGTCGCGGTGGAGGTCGAAGGGGCGGCAGGCGCGCGCGGGCTCATCGTTGCGGGTGGAGAGGGCGCGCATGTTGGCCATGGCGGCGATGGAGATGGGGATGATGTTGGCTTCGGCACCGCCGGCGATGATCACGTCGGCCTCGCCGAGATCGATGAGGCGCTTGGCCTCGACGAAGGCGAAGATGCCGGCGGCGCAGGCGGCCACCGAGGTGATGGTGGGGCCGCGGATACCCAGGTTGATGGCGACCTGACAGGAGGCCATGTTGGCGGCCATGGCCGGCACCGTCAACGGCCCGACCCGCGCCGCGCCCTTCTCCAGGTAGACAGTCTGGGTATCGGCGATGACGTCCACGCCGCCGCCGCCGGTGTTCATGACGATGGCCAGGTCGTCGCGGTTGGCGTCGTCGATGGCGATGCCGGCGTCCGCCACGGCCTGGGCGGCGGCGGCCACGGCGAACTGGGAGAAGCGGGCCGCCCGTCGCGCGGCCTTCACGTCCATGTAGCGGCCGGGGTCCCAGTCCTTGACCTCGGCGGCGATCTGGCAGGGCAGGTCGCTGGGGTCGAACAGGGTGATGCGGCGGACGCCGGAGACGCCGGCGGTCAGGCTAGACCAGAATTCGGCGACGTTCTGGCCGATGGGCGTGATGCAGCCGAGGCCCGTGACGACGGCTCTCGCCATCAGCTGCCACACCTCTCGATGCCCGGGACCTGAGTGATGTACCAAGAGTAGCCAGCGGCGCCGGGACCTTCAGGGTTGGGCACCAAGACCCACTCCACGTCCTCATCGTGGTCTTTGAAGATCAACGTGATGGTGATGCGGGCCTCCTCGCCCTCGAACTTGACCTTCTTCAGGCCCCGGAAACCGGTAGGCTGCTGCATATCGGCCAGCGCTTTCTTGAAGGCGTCCTCGGTGCAGCGGTCGCGCACTTCCTGCGCTAGGTAGGGATATATGCCTGCTGGCCCGGCCAGGGCGTAGGCGTAGGTGGCCTCCTCCGCCACGAAGCCGATCTGTTTGACCCGTGGGTCGTCGGGGATGCTGTCGCCGCCGCAGGCGGTAGCCAGCAAGCCGAAGCCCAGGCCCAGGGCCAGGGCCAGCGGCAGGAGGAGCCGCAGACTCACGCCGGCACCTCAGCCTCAGCCGAGACGAGCACCTCGCCGCGTTGATTCCGGCACTCCACGTGGCAGACAGCGCGACCGCCCTCCTTCCGCAGGACGCGGCCCGAGGCGGTTACGGTATCGCCCGGGCGGGCCGGGGCGCGAAAGCGGGCCTTCAGCCGTCCGCCGGATAGCCAGGCCTGACCGAAGCCGGCGGTCATCATCTCCGAGAGGTAGGCCAGAAGGAGCATGCCATGGGCGATGGTGCCGCCGAACTGCGTCTTCGCCGCGAACTCGGGGTCGGTGTGCAGCGGGTTGCCGTCGCCGCCAGCCAGAGCGTAGCGGTTGATCCCCTCCTGGGTGATCTCCTTTGCCAGCGGCGGTAGTTCCGCCTTCGCCGACGTGGACGAGAGTTCCCTGGCTTGCGGGCTCATCGGATTGGTTCTAGGTTCTCGGTTCTTGGTTCTTCTCCGACCGGCATCGTTACGGTGGCCCGACCGGTCATGACGGGCCGGCCGGCGCCGTCGTCCACGTCCAACTCGATGCTCATCAGAGCCCAGCCCTGGCGCTCGCCGCGGCTGGCCACCTGGGCCCGCGCCGACAGGCGCTCGCCCAAGCGCAGCGGCCGCAGGAAGGCCAGCTCCTGGCCCAGGTGGATTGCGCCCGCAGGGAGAGCGGCGGCGTCCAGCAGGGCACGGATGGAGAGGGCAGCCACGGCCATGGGGGGCACGATGTCCTCGCCCAGGCGGCCAATGGCCTCGTCCTCCACCGCCGCCACGTACTCGCGCACCCACTGGGGCGAGAGGTTGAACTCGACGGGGGGAAACTGATGGCCCTTGGGCAGCGTCTCCAGGGCGGGCGGCATGCGGTCTAGCCCGGACGCCCGGCGAAGCGGCTCATGTCGATGACGCGACGCTCGTGGATGCCCTCGCCGATCCTGGCGCCGGTCTCGTTGGAGGCTTCAACCTCGAAGACCACCTTGCGGCCGTCGACCTCCTTGACGCGGCCCCTGACGGTGACCTTCATGCCGATGGGCGTCGGGGCCATGTGCTTGACCTCGACCCGGTAGCCGACGGAGCTTTCGCCCGACTCTTGAAAGGGGATCAGCATCCTGAGGCAGAGCTGCTCGAAGTGGCCGACCATAGCGGGAGTAGAGTACATGGGGACCGGCAGGTGCGCCACTCCCATCTCCGGCGTGGTAGCGATGGTCATCTCGTCCCTGGTGCCAATGGGTATCTCTTTCATGCGCGGGCACAGACCTCCTGCTGCAATGCCGCTGGCCCGGGAGCAGGCCGAACCCAGTATAAGGGATGGGCGCAGGCTAACGGCAAGAGGCGTGCACCCTGGCGGGAGCTTCCCGTTTCGAGGCGCGCAGGACGGGAAAGGGCCATGCTAAAATCAATTGCGCAAGCGTAAACATGCCAAAAGTCACCATCGAACCCCTGGGCCAGTCCATCGAGGCGGAAGTGGGCGCCTCGATAATGGAAGCCGCCTGGAGCCACGGGCTGTACTGGCCCACCACCTGCGGCGGCCAGGGCATCTGCACCTCCTGCGCCTGTAGCGTGGAGGCCGGCGACGAGAACCTGGAGCCGATGGGCCGCTCCGAGATGAAGACCCTGCGGGAGGAGTTGGGCGAGGCCACGATCCGCAGCCGGCGGCTGCGCCTGGCCTGCCAGGCGCGGATCCGGGGCGACGTGACGGTCACGAAGCAGGGCGTGCGCCCGGCGCGGCCCTCGGCCCTGACGCTGGAGTAGGGGGAGGGAGTCACGCTCGCATCGAAGCTTTCCAGAGCCGCAGCAAGTGCCGAACCGCAGCGTGAAAGCTGCGGCATCGATACTGAACGATGCCACACCCTTCAGGGTGTGGTCCTGTCGAACCTCCGTGCGCCCGGCGCGGCCCTCAGCGCCGACGCTGGACTAGCCCAGGCGACATCCTTGAAGAGGAAACCGACCGCCGCTAAAATGGGCAACATCCATCCCTCCCACCAGGAGTCGGCATGACCTACGTCATCACCGAGCCGTGCATCGGCGTGAAGGACGCCACCTGCGTCGACGTCTGCCCCGTCTACTGCATACACACGACCGAGGACGCCGAGCAGTACTACATCAACCCCGAGACGTGCATCGATTGCGCGGCCTGCGAGCCGGTCTGCCCGGTGAACGCCATCTTCTTCGAGGACGACCTGCCGGAGCAGTGGCGGTCCTACACTGACAAGAACCGCGACTGGTTCCAGGGGCGCGAGACCGGCGGGTTCCGCGCCCGCACGGAGCGGCACTAGGCGGCCGGTAGTGGGTCAGTTTGACTGACCCACTACCGGGTGGTGGCTGATCGGAGGCTAAGGGGAGAGCTGAGCCAGCCACGGGTGATCCGGGTGGAGGAGCGCGATCGACTCCCGGAGCCAGTGGCGCTGTTCTTCGGTCAGGTGGGGCAGAAGAGCAAGGAAGTCGGGCTCGTCTTGGAAGCGACCGCCCGTCATTTGCTCCTCGATGCCGAAGTAGGCCGTGGCCTTATAGAAGAGCAGGACTTCGGGGACGACGATCGACAGGCCCCACGGAGACTCATCAACGGCCTTCCGTAGCCGTAGGCTGATGCGCGGCCGGCGCGACAGCATCCATTCGTCGCCCGAGCGGTCGCCAAACTGGATGTCCAGGCTGAAGCCCTGCTGTGGCGTTAGGACACCGTCTGGTAGTGCTTCGCCCGCGTCAAGGCGGCCGTGGATGTGGACGGGCAGATTGAGGCGCCGGCCGTCCCATGGCTCGTTTGTGTCGACAGGAACGTTGGGACCATGCGCGACCAATTGCCAGCCGGCCAGGTGGTCGAAGAGCGGCCGCTGGTCCTGGATGAACACGCAGATGTCGACGTCTGGATGATCGCGTGTCTGGCGGCCGAGCCAGGCATCGACGGCCCAGCCGCCGCAGAGGCACCACGTGGCCGCAAACGGGGACATGAGCTCGGCGACGCAGGCGATGGGTTCGGGTACGTGGTTCGTCTCTTGGCGTGAGACAGAATTAGACAAGATGTGCTCCTTGTGGTGGGCGCCACGTCCACGGCCGGAACCGGCACGGGACGGCGCGATACAAAACGACAGTCGGGCAGGAGCGCACCCGATGTCGAGCGGGGGGTTGCCCTTGGCTAGGCCGCTCGGACCCCGGGGCGCATCAGGAGCGCTGTTGTGCTCATTGGTGGCCCTCCTTTGTCCGGATGAGACGTTGTGCGGAGTTTAGCACGCCGCAGGCCCGCGTGGGTAGTGGGTCAGTACTGCCCCACGACCCACGCGGCCGCCGGCTCCCGTCAGCGCTTGACTACGGTGATATAATTCATTAGGCTTTTCGATGGCGATCTATAGGCGCAATCAATAATCGCCCTTCCCGGAGGGGATTCCCGTTGGATTTCGGTCAGGTCGAGGCCTTTGTCCACGTAGCCGCCCGCCGCTCCTTCAGCCGGGCGGCCGAGGTCCTGCAGTTGACCCAGCCTTCCATTACGGCCCGCATCCAGTCCCTGGAGCGCGAACTGGGCGAAGAGATGTTCGAGCGCGGCGGCCGTGGCGTGCGCCTGACCGACGCCGGGCTGGCCTTCCTCCCCTACGCCGAGCGCATCCTTCAGACGTTGCAGGAGGGGCGTGACGCCGTGGACGAGGTGCGAAACGTGCAGCTGGGCTCCCTCCGCCTGGGCTCGGCGCTCACCATCTCCACCTACGTCCTGCCCAGGATCCTGCACATCTTCCGCCAGCGGTACGCCGGGCTGGACGTGATCATCCGCACGGGGCGCTCCGAGCAGGTGTTGAACATGCTGCTGTCCGACGAGGTGCAGGTAGGTCTGGTCCGTTCCCTGTCGCACCCGGAAGTGGATACCGTGCACCTGTACGACGACGAGATCGTG
Organism: Chloroflexota bacterium; assembly: GCA_016190405.1. Next base: position 15,418 of record JACPQO010000130.1, read on the forward strand.
CTGGTGGCCTACCCGGAACACCCCTTCGCGGGCACCCGCAGCGCCACCGTGGAGGAGGCGGCCGCCCAGCCCATCATTCTGTTCGACCGCGGCTCTTCCTACTACGGCCTGATCCACAACTTCTTCCGTCAGGCCGGGGTGGTGCCCAACGTGGCCATGGAGCTGGACTCCCTGGAGGCCACCAAACGGATGGTGGAGCAGGGGCTGGGCATCGCCCTGGTCCCCAACGTGACTATCGAGCGGGAGCTGGAAGCAGGAACGCTGGTCAAGGTGGACCTGGTGGACGCGGAGGTCATTCGGCGGCCCATCTCCCTGATCTACCGCAAGCACCGCAAGCGCCCGCGCACCGTCCAGGCCTTCATCGACACCCTGGTCGAGATTTATGCCCTGAGGCTGCCCGTCGGCTAGGGCTGACGGGCTGGCGAAGGAGACACGCCCTTGCGGGCCGACATCTATCTGCTGCGAGGCTGAAGTGCCTGCACGCGGGCGAAGGAGTTCCTTTCGCAGAGGGGGGTCAGCGTGCGGGAGCGCGACTTCTTCAAGGAACGGCTGAGCGAGGGCGAGCTGCGGGGTCTCCTGGGCGCGACGCCGCCGGCCGAGGCGGTCGCCTGGCGCAGCCCCCGCGCCCGGGCGATCAACCTGGACTCGGCTAATCCCCCAGCGGACGATGAGCTGGTGCGGCTGATGCTGGAGGTGCCCTACCTGATCCGCCGGCCGGTGGTCCGTATCGGCAGCGAGACGGTGTTTGGGTTCGACCGAGCGCGATTGGAGGGGCTGCTGGCGCGGGGCTAGGCGACGGCGCGCCGCTGCGGGGCGTCCTGGCGCAGGCGGCGCAGGTAGTAGTCGCGCAGGCGCCGGCGCAACTCCCGCTCGCTGGGCCGGAAGGCCGGGCCGCGGCGGCCGCCAGGGAGGGCGGGTAGCGGAGTCCACAATGGCTGGAACTCAAAGCGCTGGTGGACGGGGTTAGCGGCGCGCATCGGCTTCCTCCCTGTCCTTCTGTAGGCGATCGCGCAGCCGCCTCAGAGCGCGGAAGATGGACACGCGGACGTTGACGTCGCTCATGCCCATGATTCTGGCGATCTCGGCGTAGGTGAGCTCGGCGTCGAACTTGAGGGAGAGCAGCTCCTGGTCGCGCCGGGGCAAGGTGCGGAAGTGGCGCATGAGGTGCTGGATCTGCTCGCTGCGCAGGGCGCGGCTCTCGGGGTCCGGCGGCCCCTCGGTCAGCCAGAGCGAGTCCTTCACGCGGTCCAGGCCGTTCATCTCGCGCTTCTGCCGGCGGTAGTGCCCGGCGACGTGGTTGCGGGCGATCATGAACACCCAGGTGCCGTAGGCCGACGGCTCCCTGAGATCGTGCCCCTTCACGTACGCCCGCTCGAAGATCTCAGCGACCAAGTCCTTGGACAGCTCCACGTTGCCGACGCGGCTGTACACGAAGGCGAAGACCTTGGTGTAGTAGCTCTGGTATAGCTGGACGAAGGCGGTATCGTAGCTGAGGTTCTCGTGCTGGCTGCTGGTCTGGACTTGCGTGTGCTGCTGCATCTTCCGGCTCCCCTTCACTGCTGTCCTCCCGTTTCCGCCTCCAGTTTCGGGCGCGGGAGCGGACAGCCGTTAGTGTGAGGCGGCCAAGGAGTGGCGATGCCAAAGGTCAGCGGCGGATGATGCCGGAGGGCGAAAGGGCAGGCGCCCCGAGGTCAACCTCGGAGCGCCAGGTGGCTAGCCAGCCGTCTGATCGCGCCGGCGCGGGCGGCGCGATCAGACGGCCGAGGTAGGGCTAGCTGGTGCTGATGCCGGCACGCACGGCGTAGACCGCGGCCTGGGTGCGGTCGGAGACGCCCAGCTTGTCGATGACCCGTTGGACCACGTTCTTGACGGTGCCGACGCTGTAGTGCATCTGCTGGGCGATCTCTTTATTGGTCAGGCCCTCTACCAGGAGCCGCAAGACCTCCTGCTCCCTGGGGCTAAGGACTTCGAGGGCGCCCTCGGGGGCGCCCTCGAAGCGACCGCCCTGGATGCCCATCTCGCGCAGGAGCTCGGCGAGAAGCCTGGCGTCGACCAGGGAGCCACCGCCCTTGACCAACTTGATGGCCTCGATGAGACTGTCGCGGGACATGCCTTTGAGCAGGTAGCCGGCGGCCCCGGCCTCGATGGCCCGGCGCAGGTACTCCTTGCTCTCGTAGCTGGTGACCACGATGACACTGGTGCCGGGCGAGGTCTGCTTGATGACCTCCGTGGCGGCCAGGCCGTCCATATCTGGCATGCGCACGTCCATGAGGACCACGGCCGGGTCGAGCTCCTGGACCCTCTGGACAGCGTCGGCGCCGTTGGCGGCCTCCCCAATGACCTCGATCCCCTCTTCCTGCAGCATGGCACGCAGCCCCTCGCGGACCATGGGATGGTCATCCGCAATGAGCACCGTTATGGCCTGTCGCGCCTGTTCACGGTTGCGTCCTGGTTCCACTACGTTCATCACCTCCACCTTGTTCCTTTCCACAGCCGGTTCCTCGTAGGCTGACAGGGGTACCCGTACGAACAACCTCGTTCCGTTGCCGGGCGCGCTCTCAATGCGAAAGTCGCCGCCTATCAGGGCCGCCCGCTCCCGCATACCCAACAGGCCGACATGGCGGCCGCGGCCGGGCTCGTTCACGACGCCGTCCACATCGAAGCCGCGGCCCCAGTCCTCGATCTCGAGCAGCAGGTTGCCATCGTCTCGCTTGAAGGAGATGCGCAGCTTCCTGGTGTCGGAGTGTTTGGCGGCGTTGGACAGGGCCTCCTGCACGATGCGAAACAGGGCCGTCTCCACGATGCGCTCCAGGCGCTCGCCGCTACCGTCGTGCTCGAATTCCGTCTCCCAGTTCATCCTCTCTGCCGTGTCGGTCAGGAAGCGTCTGCTGGCCTCCACCAGCCCCACATCCTCGAGGAGGAGTGGCCCCACCTCGGAGACCAGGCGCCGCATCTCTACTACGGCATCTCGTACGCAGCGGCGGGCCCTCTCGAACTCCGTCTCTACGTCGGCCGGACCGATCTGCTCCCGTCGGCCTGCGAACACCTCCAGGTGCATGGCAGCGGCCGTGATGAGCTGGCCCAGGCCGTCGTGGATGTCGTAGGCCACCTGGCGCCGCTCCTCCTCCTGCACCTCCAGCAGCCGTGCCGTCAATTGACGCAGCTGCTGCTCTGCGCGGATACGCTCGGTGATGTCCGCCATGAAGCTCATGACCAGCATGCCAGTTGGTCTATCGACAAAACCCAGAGCGATGTCTACCAGGAACTCGGTCCCGTCCTTTCTCCGAGCGATGAGATCGACACCCATCTGCCGGACGCGGGGAGCTGAGACGTAGGCCTGCCGGTGCGCCGTGTGCTCATTCCGAAAACGCTCCGGCATCAGAACCTCAATGGGCTGCCCAATCAGTTCCTGGCGCTTGTAGCCGAACATCTCCTCAGCCCTAGAGGTGACGAGGACCATGCGGCCCTCATTGTCGGTGATGACGACACCCAGGGGAGCGGACTCCAGCAGCGCCCGCGCAGTGGTCTCGCTTTCGCGCAGCGCCTCCTCCGCACGCCGCTTCTCCTCGCGGAGCTGCTTCTGCTCCAGGGCCATCGCCACCGCCTGTCCCAGGCGGCCCAGCCGGTCTTTCAGCAGGTAATCGGCCGCGCCCAGCTTCATGACCGCCGCCGCCGCCTCCTCTCCAATAGTCCCGCTGACAACGATGAAGGGTGTCTCCGGCGCCCGCTCCCGCAAGAGGTTCAGGGCGTTGAGCGCGTCGAATTGCGGGAGGGCGTAGTCGGCCAGGACGATGTCCGGTGGCTGGTCAAGCTGGGCCAGGTAATCTTCTCTCGTGTCTACGCGCTGCCAGACGGGGTCGAAGCTGGCGCGGCGCAACTCTTGCACCATCAGCTCGGCGTCAGCCGGGCTGTCTTCCAGGATCAGGACGCGCAGGGGAGTGGGCATGCTCCGCCTTGACAGCAGCTACACCGGTGGCTGGTTCAGAAGGAGCCAGTAGAGACCCAACTGGCGCACGGCTTCCGTGAACTGCTGGAAGTCGACCGGCTTGGTGATGTAGCTGTTGACGCCCAGCCGGTAGCTTTCGACGATATCTCGCTCCTCCCGCGAGGAGGTGAGCACCACAACCGGGACCGGTGCCGTGCGTGGATCGGACTTGACGCGCTGGAGGACCTCAAGGCCGTCCACCTTGGGCAGCTTGAGGTCTAAGAGGATAACCTTGGGGCCGTTCTCAATGGCGCGGCGGGCGTAGGCACCGGTGCAGAAGATGAAGTCCAGGGCCTGGGCCCCGTCCTCCACAACCTCGATGCGGTTGGTCAGGTTATTCTTCTTGAAGGCGTGAAGGGTGAGCTCCACGTCGCTGGGGTTGTCCTCTACCAGCAGGATCTCCACCGGCCTCTCAGCCATCGGGCCCTCCTTTCAGGGTGAAATAGAACGTGGCGCCCCTGTCAGGCTCCGCCTCCGCCCAGACCCGGCCGCCGTGGCGGTGGACGATGCGCTGTACTATGGCCAGGCCAGCGCCCGTACCTTCGTATTCCGCGCTAGAGTGCAGGCGCTGGAAGACGCCGAACAGCTTGCTCGCGTACCGCATATCGAAGCCGACGCCGTTGTCCCGGACGAAGTAGGCGGGGCCATCGGCTGTCTGCTGGCAGCCGACATCGATGCGGGCCACGTCTTGCTGCCGGGTGAACTTGAGGGCGTTGCTGAGCAGGTTGACGAACACCTGCCTCAACAGAGCGGGGTCGGCGCGGCAGGCAGGGAGATCGCCCATCGAGATATCCACGCGACGCCCCTCTTGCTCGCTCCGCAGCTCCTCAAGCGCCTGGCGCGCGATGTCAGCGGGGTCGAGGCGCTGCTTCTTCGGCGGCTGACGGCCCAGGCGGGAGAAGGTCAGCAGGTCGTCCACCAGATGGCCCATTGCCTGCGCATTGTCTCGCACCGTGTTCAGGTAGCGCCGGCCTTCATCCGAGAGTTGCCGCGAATGCTCTTCCAGGAGGATACGGGAGAAGCCGTCCATGGCCCGTACAGGCGCCCGCAGGTCATGGGA
>JACPQO010000132.1 GCA_016190405.1 Chloroflexota bacterium
TCCGGCGCTATCCACGCGGTGAAGTCCGCCGGCGACGTCGTGCGCGAGATGATCGAGGTGGCGGAGGAGGTGCTGGCCAGGCTGGCCGAGAAGCACCTGGAGCTGCAAGCGACCGGGTTGGGGCGCGTCGCGAAGCGCCCCTACATCCCGTTGGGAGGAGGAACCAATGCCCTACGAATTGCTGCTGGTTGAGAGGCGCGACAAGGTCGTGGTGGTCACCCTGAACCGCCCCGACAAGCGCAACGCCCTCTCCATCGCCCTCCGGAACGAGATCGACCAGTGCCTCCAGGAGCTGGAGGCCGACGATTCGGTCAGCGCGGCGGTCATCACCGGCGCCGGGCCCGACTTCAGCGCCGGCTTCGACACCACGGAGTTCGGCCCCGATAAGATGCAGGCCGTCGAGGAGTCGTCCAACCGCTACCACCGGCACCTGGCCCAGTTCGGCAAGCCGCTGGTGGCCGCCGTCAACGGCCCGGCCATGGGCGGCGGCCTGGACCTGGCCGTCCTCTGCGACGTCCGCGTGGCCGTGGAAGGCGCCGCCTTCGCCCATCCCGAGATCAAGTTCGGCGCGCCTGTCCTGTTCGGGCCCCTGCGCGAGATCATCGGCGGCGGCCTGGCCCGGGAGCTGTGCCTAACAGGACGCCGCATCGACGCCCAGGAGGCCCTCCGCATCGGCCTGGTGAACTATGTCGCTCCCGCGGATCGGCTGCTCGACGAGGCCCTGGCGGTGGCGACCACCATCGCCGAGGCGCCCCTGGGGGCCCTCAAGGCCACCAAGCGCCAGATCATCGGCACCTACGCCTGGGAGATGGCCGTGGGAGGCTTCTTCGCGGGCATCCAGCCCCCGGCCCGCTAGGGAGAGGCATGGGCCCGCTCCAGGGCGTCCGCGTTGTCGACCTCAGCATCGGGCAGATGGGGCCCGCGGCCACGGCTCTGCTGGCCGACATGGGCGCCAAGGTCGTCAAGATCGAGTCGCGCCACGGCGACCCGGGCCGCGGCGAGGAGCTCCAGCCCAGCGGCGTCTCCGCCTTCTTCCTGACCCACAACCGGGGCAAGAAGAGCATCACTGTCAACCTGCGCCACCCCGAGGGCAAGGAGATCGTGCTGCGATTGACCGCCCGCTCCGACGTCTTGGTGCAGAGCTGGACGCCGGGGGTTATCGAGCGGCTGGGCCTGGACTACGATTCCGTGCGGGCGGCGAACCCGGCCATCATCTACGCCTCGGCCACGGGGTTCGGTCCGCTGGGGCCGCGGGCGCACCTGCCGGCCATGGACATGGTGGCCCAGGGCGCCGGCGGCCTTATGATGGCCAACGCCGGCGAGGGGCAGGAACCCATCCCCATGGGTCCCACCATCGGCGACCAGACGGGGGCCTTCCTGCTGGCCTGGGGCATCCTGCTGGCCCTGTTCCACCGCCAGCGCACCGGCCGGGGCCAGAAGGTGGACGCCTCGCTGCTGGGCGGTATGGTGGCGCTCCAGGGATGGCACATCGCGCACTACCTGATGACGGGGAAGATGGCCCTGATGTCTTCGCAGCGGACCCAGCGGAGCCCCCTCTTCACCTACTACCGCGCCAAGGATGGCTGGTTCACCATCGCCATCATCGACCCGCGGCAGTGGCCCGCCCTCTGCCGCATCGTGGGGCTGCCGGAGCTGGAGACCGACCCCCGCTTCGCGGAGACCCAGGCCCGCAACGAACACGCCGCCGAGCTCATCGCCATCCTGGACGAGCGCTTCGCGCGGGAGCCGCGGGAGCACTGGCTGCGGCTGCTGGAGGCCGAGGGCGTCCCCTGCGGGCCGGTGCAGAGCTACGAGGAGCTGGCCCGCGACGAGCAGGTGCTGGCCAACGACTACATCGTGGAAGCGGAAGACCCCCGCCTGGGCCGCCTGCGGATGCCGGGCGTCCCCGTCCAGCTCAGCGAATCGCCCGGGCGGCTGGCGCCGGCGCCGGAGCTGGGCCAGCACACCGAGCAGGTCCTTCAGGAGCTGGGCTACTCGTGGGATGACATCGCCCGGCTACGGGAGGCCAGGACCATACTGTAGCGCGGCCAGCGAGCGTCGGGGCCCCTACCGGCCCACGTAGCGTGGCGGGCGCTTCTCCGCGAAGGCCCGCGGCCCCTCTCGGGCGTCCTCCGAGCGCATGACGACGCGGGCGGCCTCGTCCTCCAGGGCATAGCCCTCCTCCACCGGCCGGCCCAGCGCCTTCAGCACCGTCTCCTTGACCTTGCACACCGCCAGCGGCCCGTTGGCCGCGATCTTGCCGGCGAACTCCGCCGCCGTCTCCATCAGCTTCTCCGCCGGCACCACACGGTTGACCAGCCCGATGCGGTAGGCCTCTTCGGCGGTCATGTGGTCGCCCACCAGCAGTATCTCCATCGCCTTGCAGAAGGGGACCTGTCGCGGCAGCCGCACCATGGAGCCGCCGGCCGGGATGATGGCCCGCGTCACCTCCGTCAGGCCGAAGGTGGCGTGCTCGGCGGCGATGCGGATGTCGGTGGCCTGGATGAGCTCGGTGCCGCCGGCCAGACAGAAGCCGTTGACGGCAGCGATGACGGGCTTGTACAGATCGAACCCCCGCAACAGGGCGATGTTGGTGAGGCGCCAGTCCGCCACCAGCTTCTGGTCCCACTCGTCTTCCGGCTGGCGGGCCCCGCTCATGAGGGGGATCAGCTTTCGCAGGTCGGCCCCCGAACTGAAGGCCCTGTCGCCGGCGCCGGTGATTATCGCCACCCGTAGGGCGTCGTCGTCGGCGAAGTCCTGCCAGGCCTCGGCCAGCCGCACAACCACCTCGGCGTCCAGGGCGTTGTGCACCTCGGGCCGGTTGAGGGTGATGTAAGCGATCTCGCCCTTCTTCTCGTACAGCAGGGCAGGCATCTGTCCGCCTCCTTACAGGCCCAGTTGACGGGCGATGGTGTTGCGCTGGATGTGGGACGTCCCCTCGCCGATCTCCAGCACCATGCAGTCCCGGTAGAACCGCTGGATGTCGTGCTCCATCATGAAGCCGGCGCCGCCGTGGATGAGCACCGCCGACTTGGCGATCTCGGTGGCCGTTTCGCTGGCGAACAGCTTGGCCATCGACGATTCGGTGATGTGGGGGAGCCCCTGGTCGGCCCGCCAGGCGGCCTGATACGTCAGCAGGCGGGCCGCTTCCAGGCGCGTGGCCATGTCGGCCAGGAGCCACTGTATCCCCTGGAAGCTTCCGATCGCCTGGCCGAAGGCGGCCCGCTGTTTGGCGAACTCCAGCGTGCGGTCGAAGGCGGCCCGGCCCAGGCCCACCGCGAAGCCGGCAGCGATGACCCGTCCATCGGTGAGAGTCCGCATAGCGTTGTAGAAGCCGGCGTTCTCCTCGCCCAGGAGGTGATCCGCCGGCACGCGGCAGTCCTGGAACGATAGCTCGGCCGTGTGGGCCGCCCGCATCCCCAGCGTCTGTAGCCGGCGGGCGCTGAAGCCCGGCGCATCTCGGTCCACGATGAGCAGGCTCAGGCCCCGCAGCCCCTGGCCGGGGGCGGTGACCGCCGTCACGACCAGGAAGTCAGCGATGTCCCCGTTGGTGATGAGTATCTTGCTCCCGTTGACGTTGTAGTTGTCGCCGTCACGCGAGGCCCGCGTCTTCATGCCGGCCGGGTCGGAACCGGCGTCGGGCTCCGCGAAGCCCCAGGCGCCGATCTTCCGGCCGGCGATCCCTGGTCGCAGGTACGCCTCCTTCTGCGCCTCGCTGCCGAAGGCGGCCACGGCTGAGAGGGCCAGGTACACGTGGACGTAGATGCCCAGGAAGATGCCCGGGGAGGCGTAGGACATCTCCTCGGCCATGATGGCGCCGCTGCCCAGGCCCGCCGCCGAGCCCCCGTACTCGGCGGGGAACTTCACCCCTAGATAGCCTAGCTCGCCCGTTTTTCGGAACAGCTCCAGCGGGAAGTCCCCCAACTCGTCGCACTGGCGGGCGACGGGCGCTATCTCTTTTGCGGCGAAGGCGCGGACGGCGTTCCGGAACAGCTCCTGCTGCTCGCTGAATCCGAAGTCCATTCTCAAGCGCCTTTTGGGATGTCGCCCGCCACAGGCCGGCTCATCGCCCCGTAAACCGCGGGGGACGCTTCTCCCTGAAAGCGGCCGAGCCCTCCAGGAAGTCCTGCGTGTCCAAGCAGAGGGCCTGGGCGTGGGTCTCGAAATCGATAGCGGCCTCGAAGTCGCGGTCGACGTTCCGCTGGAGCGCCTGCTTCGTCAGGCGCAGGGCTACGGGCGGCCCCTGGGCGAACCACTGGACTAACCGGTCCACGGCCGCGTCCATTTCAGCGCTCGGCACGACTTCGTTTACGAGCCCGATTTGTTGGGCCTCCGGAGCATCCACTAGCCGGCCCGTGAGGAGCAGCTCTGAGGCCCGGCCAACGCCCACGATCCTGGGCAGCAGGTAGCTGGCGGCCAGATCAGCCCCCGACAGCCCGATGCGGACGAAGGGGACGCCCAGGCGGGCGTGCTCGGCCGCCACCCGCAGGTCGCAGGCCATGGCCAGGCAACAGCCGCCGCCGACGGCGTCGCCGTTGACCCGCGCGACGACGGGCACGGGGATGGCTCGGAGCGCTCGCAGGAAGTCGAAGTAGTAGCGGACTAGCGCTTCGTACTCCGGGTAGCTGCGGGGCACCATGTCGCCGGTATCAGCGCCGGCGCAGAAGGCGCGCGAGCCGGCGCCCGTGATGACCACTGCGCGCAGACCGTCGTCGCCTGCCAGCGAGCGGCAAGCGGCCGTCAACTCCCCGGTGGCGTCGATGCTGATGGTGTTGAGTCGGCCTTCCCGGTTGATAGTGACCGTGGCAACGCCGCCGGCCTGCTTGACCACGATGTGCTTGTACGTCGCCATCCCTTAACCAAACGAGCGCTCGATAAACTTGACGGCTCGCCAACCTAATAAACGATTCCCCGGCCTCCTGTCAAGCTCCGGCCCGCTCTGGCCCGCTCTGGCGGAGCGCCGCCGCAGGGCCTATGCTTCCCCTGGAGACCTCGCGTCATCTCGATTGGGGAGGCACAGAGAGCAGCGCGACAGGGCCCGAGAACTACTCGCCGCCGTGGGCCTGTCGGCCAAGGAAAGGACGCCCCCGCCGCGCCTGGCCGGCGGCGAGCGCCAGCGGCTGGCCATAGCCCGCGCCCTGGCCAACAACCCGTCCATCCTCCTTGCCGACGAGCCCACCGGCAACCTCGACTCGGAGACCGGCGAGGA
>JACPQO010000011.1 GCA_016190405.1 Chloroflexota bacterium
GCGGGGATGATCTCCACCCCTCCATTATCCCCACCCAGGAACAAGGAACAAGGAGCCCCGCCCAGCCCCGGCCCGGCCTATTCCCGCCAGCCCACCTCGTACAGGCGCACGGGGTTCTCGAAGCCGCGCAGGGCCACGTCGGCCAGATTGGCGAACAGGAAGCTCTTGCCGGCCACGAGCTCTCGCACGACGTTGGAGGCCAGTGTCTCGCCGCCCTGGGCCTGGGCGGCGATGCGGGCGGCCAGGATGACGGCGGTGCCGAGCAGGTCGTCCTCCTCCGCTATCGGCTCGCCGGCGTTGAGGCCGATGCGTACGTGTAGGGGCGCAGCCGGCGTCGCACCAGCGTCTCCAGCCGCTCGTCCTGAGGCTCTCGAAGCATGAGCGGAAGGTTGTGGCTCCGCTCGCCCTTCGAGACGCCCCTCCGCTACGCTCCGGGGCTCCTCAGGATGAGCGCGAAGGGATACGTTACGTTCAGCGAACGCCTGCTGGACGGCGATGGCGCACTCCGGCGCCTTCGTCGCCGAGCCGAAGGACGCTATGAACCCATCCCCCATCGAGGGCTCCACGGCGATGACCCAGCGCCTGGGCGACGTGAAGGCGCGCGAGGTCCTGCGCGAGCACGAGCGCATCACGCACGGGTGCCTGCGCGCTCACGGCGGCTCCGAGGTGAAAGACGACTATGGCACCCACAAAACCGCCCTTATCCAGCGGTGGCTCGCCAAGCGGCCCCGGTACCACCTACACTTCACCCCCACCAGCGCCTCCTGGCTGAACCTCGTGCAGCGCTGGTTTGCGCTATTGACAGAGCGGCAAATCCGGCGCGGGGCACACCCGAGCACGAAGGCGCTGGAAGAGGCCATCTATCGCTACCTCCACGTGACCAACGAACAGCCCCAGCCCTTTGTTTGGACTAAGACGGCCGATGAAATCCTCACCAACACCGCACGATTTTGCTTTCGAACTTCAGGGACAGGCTCCTAGCGGACCAGAACGTCCCACCAGAGCTGCGGCCCGGCGTCCGGGCCGGCGCCAGGGGTAGGGGTCGGCGACGGGACCGTCGAGATAACCACGATCCCGGTCTCGCCCTCGCGGACCAGGCCCAACTGCTCGCGGGCCACGCCCTCGATGTACTCGTCGGAGTTCAGATAGTCGCGCAGGCCTTCCAGCCGCTGGTAGCGCGCCTGTAACTCCTGGATGTCGGCCTCCAGCCGGCCCTGCTGCTGCCGCAACTGGTGGGCGCGGATGCCGCCGAAGCCAGCGGATACGAGGAAATAAACGACCACGAGGGCCGTTACGGCCAGCACTATACGCGTCGGCGATATTTTAGGCAAGTGCTCAGACGATTAGCTCTTTGATTTGCGGGTATCCTATCACGCGGATGCCGGTACGGCAATAGATAGAACGCCCGCCAGGGACAGAGGTTAGCCGGCGGCGTCCAGGTGGCAGGTATCGTTGAGGGTCAGCAGGCGGGCGCGGCCCGGGCGGAACTCCAGCACGCTGACGGCGGCCACGGAGTGACGCAGGCGGCGGAAGTTCGCCAGGTCTATGCCCAGCACCGTGGTAAGGACGGAGAGGATGACGAAGTTGTGGGTCACCACGCAGGCGGCCTCCTCGGCATGGCGGGCGGCTATCGCCTGGATGGTCTCCCAGGCGCGGGCCTGAACGTCGACGAGGCGCTCGCCGCCGGGCATGGCGTGGCTGGGGCCGTCGGTGCCGGCCCACGCCTCCAGGAGGCCGGGAAAACGGGCGCGGACCTCGGCGAAGGTGAGCCCCTCTGCCTCGCCGATGTCCATCTCCTGCAGGCCCATTTCCGTCTGGGCTTCCAGCCCGTGCGCGTCGGCGATGGGGCGCGCCGTGTCCAGGGCGCGAGAGAGGGGGCTGGAATAGACGGCGACCAGCGGCTCGGCAGCCAGGGCGGCGGCCAGGCGCCCGGCCTGCCAGCGGCCCCGCTCGTTGAGGGGCACGTCAGCGCGGCCCAAGGCCAGGCCCCGGCGGTTGGATTCGGTCTCCCCGTGTCGGACTAGAAACATCCGCACGGGGACAGGATACGAGAAGCGGACGTGTCGGTCGACTCGTGTACTCGTTCGGCACGACATCTATCTGAACGAGCTGAGCCACTCCCTCTCCTCTTCGCTGAGGTCAGCGCCGGCCAGGAGGTCGGGCCTCCTTTGGGCCGTCAGCAGGAGGTTGCGGCGCCGGCGCCAGCGCGCCACCTCCTGGTGGTTCCCGGACAGCAGCACCTCGGGCACGGACCAGCCGCGGAACTGGGGCGGCCTGGTGTAGGGCGGCGCCTCCAGCAACCCCTGGGCGAAGGACTCCTCCAGGGCCGACTGCGGCGAGCCCAGGGCCCCCGGCAGGTGACGCACCACGGCGTCGACGACGACCATCGCCGCAATCTCGCCCCCCGACAGGACGTAGTCGCCGGTGCTGATCTCATCGCTGGCCAGCTGCTCGTGCACCCTCGCGTCGAACCCCTCGTAGTGGCCGCAGAGGAGGATGAGCCGTGGCTCCGACGCCAGCTCGAGGGCCACCTGATGGTCGAACGGCCGGCCGATGGGGGTCAGGAGAACGATAGGCCCGCGCTCGGTCGCCATCTCCAGCACGGCCTCGGTGGCCGCGAAGACGGGCTCCGGCTTCAGAACCATCCCCGGCCCGCCGCCGTAGGGGTAGTCGTCCACCACCTTGTGGCGGCCTTTCGCCCACTGGCGGATGTCGTGCAGGTGGATGGAGACGACGCCGGCCTCCACGGCCCGCTTGACGATAGACTCATCGAAGGGGCCGCTGAACATGCCCGGGAAGAGGGTCAGGATGTCGATGCGCATGGCTCACAACGGATATTAAGCGGATAAGCGGATGTTACGCCATCCGTTTATCCGTTCGCCGCATCCGTGTTGAGCTAGCCTCCGTGCTCCGTGGGCTGCCCCGAAAGCAGCTCCAGCGCGTGCGGCAGCACGGGCAGGATCACCGACAGGTTCTCGCGGACGCCGCGGGGGCTGCCGGGCAGGTTCACGATCAGGGTCCGGCCGCGCACGCCGGCCAGCGCCCGGCTGAGCATCGCCATCTGGGTGTGCTTGAGTCCCTCCGCCCGCATCGCCTCCGCCAGGCCGGGCACGTCGTAGTCGATGATCTCCCGCGTGGCCTGAGGCGTGCGGTCACGCGGTCCCAGGCCGGTGCCGCCGGTGGTGAGAACGAGATCGAGGCCGTCCTCGTCGGCCCAGGTGCGCAGGCGGGCGGCGATGACGTCCAGTTCGTCCGGGACCACCTCGTAGCGCTCCACGGAGCAGCCGATGCCGGCTATGAGCTCGCGGATGGTGGCGCCAGAGGTGTCCTCGCGTTGGCCGCGGGCGCCCTTATCGGAGATGGTGAGGATGCCGGCTCGGAGGGGCATAGGCGCGAAGGGGTTGGGCTCCCAAAACTCCGGGAAAATTTATTGCATAAGCCCTTGACAACAGGGAAGCGATGGGTTCTAATGGGGCAAAGTGGGGAGGAGTGGGGGCTTCTCACCCGCTTTCCTTTTTCCGGCCCCTGCCTGTCCGGCACCGGGGCAGGCCAATAGTACCACAACCGTCCCCCCAACAGAAGGGGAAGCGGTCGCTCATGGCCTTTCGGGGCTCTTACGAACATACGCTGGACGACAGAGGGAGGGTCGCCCTCCCCGCCCGCTACCGGCACGAGTTCGCCGAGGGCGTAGTCCTCACGCTGGGCGAAGACGGCTGCATCGAGGTCTACACGCCCGGCGGCTTTGCTGACATGTCAGACCTGGCGGCAGCGGATCCCGCCACGACCCTACACGGTCGACGGTCGCGGCGGCGATTCGATGCCCGATCTTGGGACACCGAGCTGGACCGGCAGGGTCGCATCCTGATCCCCGCTAAGTACCGGGAGGCGGCGGCGCTGGAAGGGCCCGTGATGATCGCCGGGCGACGCGAGTGCCTGGAGATCTGGAGCCCGCAGAGGTGGGAGCAGGAGCTGCGGGAGGCGACAGCGGCTTCCTCCACCGGACCGGAGCCTGGGGAGTAAGGACAAGGTGGTTGCAATCTTGTCCCCTAAGGAAGTCCTCACCCACACTCCCGTCCTGACGGAAGAGGTTATTCGTTACCTGGCGGTCCAGCCCGGTGGCCGCTACGTGGACTGCACCGTCGGCGGTGGCGGCCACGCGGCGGCCATCCTGGAAGCGGCCTCTCCCGGTGGCCTGCTCCTGGGGATTGACGCCGACCCTAAGGCGCTGGAGGTCGCCGGCCAGCGGCTGGCCCCCTTCGGCGATTCCGTGCGCCTCGTGGAGGCGAACTTCCGCGAGCTGGCGCAGGTCTGCCGGGGCCACAACTTCGTCCCTGTCCACGGCATCCTGTTCGACCTGGGGGTCTCCTCTTATCAGTTGGCGGACCTGGAGC
>JACPQO010000012.1 GCA_016190405.1 Chloroflexota bacterium
ATCGCGCACACCGGCAGCGACACCGCCGCCCACACCTCGCGCAGCGTCTCCAGCGTCGCCGGCCGCTTGTCCTCCTTGGAGCCCGTGGGGAACAGCCGGCCCACGGACACGTAGTCCGCCCCCTCGGCCTCGGCCCGGCGCGCCTCCTCCGCGTTGTTGGTCGAGACGCCCACGATCATTCCCGGCGGCGCCAGCCGTCGTACCACCCGCAGCGGCAGGTCCTTCTGCCCCACGTGCACCCCGTCCGCTTTCACCGCCACCGCGATGTCCACGTGGTCGTTCACCATGAATAGCGCCCCCATCGGCCCGCACAGCTTCCGCAGCGCTCTGGCCCTGGGCATCTGGAGCACCTTCTCCGGCCGCTTGTCCCGCAGCTGCACCAGCCGCGCCCCGCCCTCGATGGCCTGCCGCGCCACCTCCACCAGGTCGCGGCCCCCCGCCACCTCCGGATCGATGATCACGTAAAGCCCGCGCAGCCTATCCCTCAACGAATTCCCTTTCCTTCAGCCGGGGGTGGGGTTCATGCCGCGTACTTCAGTGCGCGGTGGGGCAGGGCCCTCAGCCCGCGCAGCTTCTCCCTCAATGGCCTTCCTTTTCCCCGTGGCCCGAGGGGGGCGGCGGGACCAAGCCGCGTACTTCAGTGCGCGGTGGGGCAGGGCCCTTAGCCCGCGCAGCCTATCCCTCGGCTCGCTCGCCTTCTGTCCTGTCATCCTGTGTGCAACGAAGAATCTAACGGGGACGTGCCCTCCAAGCCGCGCATTTCAATGCGCGGTATTGGGATCACCCACTAGAATGGTAGCATGGCAGGTCGCCTTCCGCCCTTCTTCCGGCGCTACTGGCTCGCCTTCACCATCGTCGCCGCCTTCATCCTCATGTGGGGCCTCCTCTGGAGCGTTCGCGAGACCCGGGTCGGGCTGACCACCGCCTTCCTGGCCCCGGACCTCTTCCTGGACGCGCCCGTGAGCCCCCTCAAGCTCCTGGGCCAACAGCCCCTGCGCCAGGAGGTCTGGCTGGACGTTCCTGAGGGTCGCGGCCGCCTCGTCGCCGATGTCTACCGGCCCCAGGGCGGCGGCCGCCACGGCGCCATGCTCATCTCCGTCGGCGCCGCCCCCAAGATCCGCGACCACCCGGGCGTCGTCCGCCTCAGCAAGGCCGCCACCCGCGCCGGCATGGTCGTCATGATCCCGCAGCTCTACTACCCCTTCCAGGAGAACACCCTGCCGGAAGACGTCCGGGGCCTCGTCGACGCCTTCGGCACCAACATCCAGGAGGTCGTCGCCTCCTACCAGTGGCTACGCGGGCAGTCCTACGTCGATCCCGGCCGCGTCGGGCTGTTCGGCGCCTCCGCCGGCGGCGGCATCGCCCTCGTCGCCGCCGCCGATCCCCGCATCCGCGACCAGATCGACTTCTTCGCCGCCCTGGGCACCTACTACGATATGGTGGACCTCATCAGCGCCATCACCACCGAGTCCATCTCCTACAAGGGCCACAGCCAGCCCTGGGAGCCCTGGCTCAAGAGCGTGCGCGTTCTCTACAGCTCCATCATCTCGTTCCTGCCCGAACCAGGGGACCGCGGCATCCTGACCCGCATCTTCATGGACGAGGACCCGTCCGCCCGACAGGAGGTCTCCCAGCTGTCGCCCCTGGGCCGCGACATCTACGACGCCTTTGAGGCCAGGGACGCCGCCCGCATCCTGGCCTTCTGGAGCGAGGTGTCGCCCCAGGACGTCGCCACCCTGCGCCAGATATCGCCCTCCAGCTACGTCGCCAACCTGAACACGGACCTCTTCATCATGACCGACCGCAGCGACCCCTACATCCCCTACGTCGAGTCGCGCCGCCTGCGGGACGCCGCCGCCAGCAACGGCGGCGCCGTCCACTACGCGGAGTTCGATTTCCTCAACCACGTGGAGCTCAGGAGCCCGGCCAACCCCTTCTCGTTCCTGGCCGACCTGCTCAAGCTGGTCTTCTACGCCTGGCTCCTCATGCTGCGCGTCCTCTGACAGAGTGCTGAATGGGTCATTCCGCGCTGTCATCCTGAGCGCCGACCCTGCCTGCTCAACGGTATCACGCCGTTCGCGAAGCCTGTCCTGTGCCTGTCGAAGGGGGAGCTTGGGCGGGGCAGACCGCCGCAATGGAGTTTTTCAGCACCCTGCTAACGCGAACGGTCATCGCTCCGGAAATACGGGCCTGAGCGTTGCGCTCCTTCCCGCTCGTCCTGAGGCTCTCGTAGGACGAGCGGAGCGACGACCTCCCGCTCATGCTTGCCTTCGTAGGGGCGACCCTCGGATCGCCCTGGGCGAGGCAGCCTCGCCCCCACGCAGGTTTGGGCCCGCCCTCTCGGCCGGCCGGGCCTCGCCCGGCGGGAGTCAGCTTACCGCCAGTGTGCCGCTTGCCAGGCCCGGTACGAGGGTGCCGGAATCGTCAGGAACGCCGGCGGCTGGTCGGGCTGGCTGGCCGCGTGCGGCTTCAACTCGTCGTCGTCCTCGGCCGTGAAGCCGCAATCCTGGCACACGTAGTACTGTCCCCACATGTCCCAGGACATACCTAGAGGCTGGCCACAGCAGGGGCAGCGATGGGGCGTTCGCTGCATTTCGCCTCACCTCCGTCTGACGCGACCGCAAAGCATAAACCGGGCTCGAGGCATAGCCCCGGCCCGGCTCGCGGGATGCTATGGCCTCTTTCACGGGCCTACGGGGTTAGCTGTCGGGTTAGGGCTGAAAGAGCTGCCCTTCCCCGCCTAAGGCGGGGATTCACCCCACTGAGTCGGGTCCCCCGTTCCCCCGCCGGCTGTCTCGCCAGCTCCAGCGGCGAATTCGGCCTGACTCGGTCGCGTGTTCGCCCCATAGACTAATCCAATGCCCGGAATTTGTCAACGCGAACCGGCGTTCGTGCTTTCAACAGGGGTCAGGGGCTCGCCACCTCCGCGAGGTGATACGGACGGCGTTGCTCTTGCCCCGGTCGCTTCCCTTCTCGTCCCTGACCCTTGGACCCCTGACCCCCGACCCGTCTACGGCGCGCACGTGGCGAAGAACACCGGCGCCGCCAGCCGCCGTCCTGTCATCCTGAGCGGTCACCAGGCTCGCAGACCGCACTCGCCCGTACGCGAAGGGATCCTCACAGCCGAAGGCCAGGCCTCAGCCTGCCGGCAGGGGCCTGTCTTCTGTCTCCTGTCTCGTGTCTCATGCCTCGCTCTACGGCGCGGACATCGCGAAGAACACCGCCGGTCACCCCGCGCCCGCGCACGGTAGAGGGGCCGGGGGTGAGGGCTCGCCCCTACGGCGTGCAGCTCGCGAAGAACACCGCCGCCGCCAGCCGCCGCCCTGTCATCCTGAGCGGTCACCAGGCTCGCAGACCGCACTCGCCCGTACGCGAAGGGATC
>JACPQO010000145.1 GCA_016190405.1 Chloroflexota bacterium
CCCGCTGGCCTACCTGCGGGACCATTACAAGCAGAAAACGGACCGCGATCAGGAGGTCGCAGCCCGTCTCCGCTCCTACATGACACATTCTAGCACCGAAAGGAGGGCGGTGTAGCGGAATGTACCGAACGAGTTCAATCGCTTTTCCCAACGTGCGTGGGGGTGTATAATGCCTGTGTTCGCTGCCTCCTACGGCTGTTCTTCCGACGTTTAGAGGCAGTTGTTCGGGCACGGAAGAATTGTTCCCCAAGTTGGGGAAGACCTATAGGAGGCCACAGTTGGCGAACAAGTTGTACGTTGGTGGTCTGTCCTTTGACACCACAGAGGAGGGCCTGCGGACCTTCTTCGAGCAAGCCGGCACTGTGGAAAGCGCCGCTATCGTGACCGACCGTTATTCCGGACGCTCCCGCGGCTTCGGGTTCGTGGAGATGTCCAGCAGCGCCGAGGCCCGCAAGGCGATCGAGATGCTGAGCGGCAAGGTCCTGGACGGCCGCACCATCACCGTGGACGAAGCGCGGCCTCCCCAGCAGCGGACCGGCGGCGGCGGCGGCCCCCGCCGCGGCGGCGGCGGCGGCGGAGGGCGGGGCCGGTGGTAGACCAGCCTGCCGCCCTCTCATCTGCCAGCTCGGGCCTGCCGGCTGAAGAGTCCTGTGCCTGCGCCCACCACTGGCGGATCGAGAGCCCGGCCGGAGAGACCAGCGAGGGCGTCTGCCAGCTTTGCGGGGCCACTCGCAGCTTCGCCAATTACAGCCGCCACCAAGCGATGTCGCGCACCCGCAAGAACCAGCCCAGCGCCCAGAGCCAGGCCTAAGCGCCTCCCGCGCCGATACACAATCTCTCGTTGACGTTCACGAGAGGTCTACCGTATCATTAGCCCGCCTCACTACCAGAAGGAGGGCGCATGTCCATCACCGACGTTATCGACCGCGCCAAGAACCAGGGCCGGACCGTACTGACGGAGGTTGAGTCCAAGCAGGTCCTGGAGGAGGCGGGAATCCCCGTCGTGAAGGCCCGCCTGGCCCGCACGGCCCAGGACGCCGCTCGCGCCGCCGCCGAGCTCGGCTTTCCCGTGGCCCTCAAGATCGTCTCACCGGATGTCACCCACAAGTCGGACGTGGGCGGCGTCCGGCTGAGCCTCAACACGGCCAGCGAGGTAGAGGCCGCCTTCGATGAGATCATGGCCGCCGTCAAGAAACGCCAGCCCGACGCCCGTATCGAGGGCGTGGCCGTCCAGCCCATGGCCCGTCCCGGCATCGAGGTCATTCTGGGGATGAGCAAGGACCCTCAGTTCGGGCCGGTGCTCATGTTCGGCCTCGGCGGCATCCTGGTGGAGGTGCTCAAGGACGTGGCCTTCCGCATCGTGCCCCTGGAGCCGCGCGACGCCCGCCAGATGGTGCGCGAGATCAAGGGCTTCCCGGTGCTGGAGGGCTTCCGCGGCCAGGAGCCCGCCGATCTGGAGGCGCTCGAGAAGCTGATCCTGCGCCTCTCCGCCTTCGTGGAGGCGCACCCGGAGATCGAGGAGGTGGACCTGAACCCTGTCTTCGCCTACAAGGACGGCGCGATCGCCGTGGACGCCCGCATCGTGCTGAGCTAATGGCAGGCGGGGCAGTACCCCGGCTTGAAAGCTGGGGCATTTGATGGCGCGCCGTAACGTCCCCAGGAAGTGGCCCGCGGGCATGATCGAGGTGGCGCCCGGCGTCTTCGGCTACATACAGGCCGGCGGCGTCACCGGCGTCAGCAACGGCGGCCTTATCGTCGGCGACGAGGGCGCCATCGCCGTGGACGCCCTGTTCGTGCCCAGCATGACCCGCCGCTACCTGCGAGCGATCCGCCGCACGACCCACAGGCCGGTCACGCACCTGATCAACACCCACCACCACATCGACCACGTCGGCGGCAACCAGTTCTTCGCGAAATCGGAGATCGTCGCCCACGTCAACGCCCGCGAGGAGGTCATCCGCTTCGGCCTACCCCTGGACCTGCTACGGCGCTTCATCCCCGAGTTCGCCGGCGAGATGGAGCAGATCAAGATAACACCGCCCACGCTCACCTACGCCGGGCAGATGACGCTCCACCAGGGCGGCCGAGTCATCGAGCTGTTGTACATGGGGCCCGCCCACACGCCGGGCGACACCCTGATCTACCTGCCCCAAGAGAAGGTGCTGTTCGCCGGCGACGTGGCCTTCCATTACGTCGTCCCCGGCCCCTTCGACTGCCACGTCAGCGGCTGGATCCGCGTCTGCGACCGCGCGGCGGAGCTGGACGTGGACGTCATCGTGCCGGGGCACGGGCCCATCGGCGCCAAGAGCGACATGCGGGAGATGCGGGACTACCTGGCCCTGGTCCGCCGAGAGGCGCGGCGCTCCTTCGCCGCCGGAGAGCCGGAGGAGGAAGCGGCCCGCAAGCTGAAGGTGGGCGGCTTCTATGCCCAGTGGGCGAACCCGGAGCGGCTGCCCCTGCTGGTCCAGCGGCTGTACATGGAGTTCCGGGGGGAGATGTAGTGGGGGGATACTCCCACCCCAGCCTGAAGGCTGGGGCATGGGCCCTCCACCACCCCAGGGGAAAGCAGTAATGGCCACCACTGCGGGCACTCGCGCTGACCTGCTGAAGCGGCTGGACCGGGCATTTAACCCCCGCAGCGTGGCCGTCGTCGGCGATAAGCGCGCCATCGGCTACCTGTGGCTGCGCTCCCTGAGCGCCTTCCAGGGCAAGCTCTACTCCGTCCAAATCGACCCCAACGAAATCCCCGGCATCGAGGAGATGGGCGTGCCCAACTTCCCGCGCCTCCAGGACATTCCCGATGAGATCGACTACGTGGTGTGCGCCGTCCCCAGGCCGGTTTCGCCCCGCATCGTCGCCGACTGCATCGAGAAGGGAGTGGGCGCCGTCACCCTGTTCACCTCCGGCTTCGCCGAGACCGAGACGGAGGAGGGCATCCGGATTCAGGAGCAGATCACGCAGATGGCCAAGGACGCCGGGCTGCTGCTCATCGGGCCCAACTGTATGGGCATCTACAACCGCCGGCTGGGCGTCCGCCACAGCTGGGAGCAGCCCGCCGGCGACCCGGGCAACGTGGGCTTCATCTCGCAGAGCGGCACCCACTGCATCAACTTCTCGCTGGTGGGCCACCTCAGCGGCATCAAGTGCTCCAAGACGGTCAGCTTCGGCAACGCCGTCGTCCTGGACGCGCCCGACTACCTGGAGTACCTGGCCGCCGACCCCGAGACAGAGGTCATCGGCATGTACCTGGAGGGCGCCAGGGACGGCCGGCGTCTGCTGCGCGTTCTGCGCGAGACCACCCGCCGCAAGCCGGTCGTCGTCTGGAAGGGCGGCATGACCCGGGCCGGCGCGCGGGCCGTTTACTCCCACACCGCCTCGCTGGCCACGGCCCCCGCCATCTGGGACGCCGCCATGCGCCAGGCCGGGGCCGTGCAGACCGATAACCTGGACGAGACCGTCGACGCCGTGAAGGCGCTGGTCTACTGCAAGCAGGGGACCGGATGCCGCGTAGGGCTCGTGGCCATGACCGGCGGCCAGTCTGTCGTCATCACCGACGCCTTCGAACGGGAAGGGCTGCAGGTGCCGCTGCTGACGGCGGCCTCCTACGAGAAGCTGTCGTCGTTCTTCAACATCATCGGGGGCAGCTACCGCAACCCGCTGGACGCCGGCGGCACCATCGGCATGGGCTTCGCGCCCCAGAACCTGACTCGCCTCCTGGAGATCCTGGACGACGACGAGAACGTGGACGCCATCGTCATGGAGGTGGGGGCTGGCTTCCTGGCCCGCCGTATGCGCGAGAACCCCGTCATCCTGGACGCGCTGCTGGACACGCTATCGGCGCACAAGGAGCGTTCGCCCAATCCGATCATCGCCGACGCCCACCCCGGGCACCTGGACGACGAGGGGGCGAAGATCAGGCAGCGGCTGCTGGAGCGGGGGATCCCGCCGTTCGGGAGCTTTCAGGCGGGCGCGCAGGCCCTCAAACGCGCCATCGACTACTGGCGCTTCCGGGAGGGGCTGGAGTAGGGTAGCCTCGCGGAGCCGAATAGCCCCGCGAGTTTGTTTGGCAGTTTTCCTGTCTTCGCATAGGGGTTGGCTTGACAGGAGAGAAGAGTGTATATACACTCACTCCATGACTCAGGATCTTGCCCTGGCCGAGACGCGCGATTGTTGGTGCCTCGCGGCCAGGCGTACGGCGCGCATGGTGACGCGGCTTTACGAGAGGGAGCTCCGTCCGCACGGGCTGCGCGCGACGCAGTTCTCCATCCTCGCCAGCCTGGCGTTGAAGGGTCGTCCGACGCCTATCAGCGAGCTCGCCGAGGTGCTGGAGTTGGAGCGCACGACGCTGACACGGAGCGCAGCCCTGCTCGAACGAAATGGCTGGATCCGCTCTGCGCGTGCGGAAGACGCCAGGGAACATCCCCTCGAACTGACTCCCGCAGGCCATCGGAGACTTGAGGTCGCACTTCCCGCCTGGAGGGCGGCGCAGGAGCTCGTCGGTCGAAAATTCGGCCGCTTGATGAGGGGGTCAGCGATTCACGAGACCGGGGGCTAGCACAGAAGGAGGAGGACCATGAGAAAGCTCGTGGTAGGGACATTTCTTACGGTAGACGGCGTTATGCAGGGACCGGGCGGGCCAGATGAGGACCGCGAAGGCAGCTTCGAGCACGGCGGGTGGTCGGTCAACTACTGGGATGACCGCATGGGGCAGCTCATTACGGAGTGGACGGCCCACGCCGGGGCCCTGTTGCTCGGACGCAAGACCTACGAAATCTTCGCCGCCCACTGGCCGCGCGTCAGCTACGACGATCCCGTCGCGGCGAAGCTGAACAGCGTCCCGAAGTACGTCGCTTCGCGGACGCTGGACCAGGCGACCTGGAACAACACGACCCTTATCCAGGGAGACATCGCCGAGGCGGTTGCCAACCTTAAGAACCAGCCGGGAGGCGAGATCCAAGTGCACGGAAGCGGCGACCTCATTCAGACGCTGATGAAGCACGACCTCGTGGACGAGTACCGCCTGTGGGTGTTCCCGGTGCTCCTGGGCAACGGCAAGCGGCTTTTCGCCGAAGGGACCATCCCCGGGGGTCTAAAGCTTGTTGATGCCAAGACATCGAGTACTGGCGTCGCTATCCACACGTACGAACGCGCCGAGGCGGTTGAGTATGGCCACTTCGCTGTCGACGAGCATGGGAAAACGTCGGCGTTGTGGAGCTGATGGCTGAGGCGAAGAACGGAGGCTACCCCAAGCGGCTTATCGGCGCCCTCTCCCCGGCAACGAACTCCGTGGAACGTGCATACTTGGAGAGGCGTCTGACGGAACTGGAGAGTTAGACTACCCCCAGCGGGGGCGCCTAGAATCAGGAGGGCCACCATGACGGACCGCGTCAAACTCCTCGTCGGCACCAAGAAGGCCGGCTTCATCTACACCTCCGACGAGAAGAGGCAGAAGTGGCAGATCTCGGACCCCATCTTGCCCGGCTGGATGTTCCACCACATGGCAGCTGACCCGCGCTCGGACCCACCGCGTCTGTACGCCGCGGCGAACCACTGGGCCTGGGGC
>JACPQO010000133.1 GCA_016190405.1 Chloroflexota bacterium
CCGACGCCATCGAGGCGGCCGCCGACGCCCACGCCTATAACGTCCTCACCTGGGAGGTCCGCCACCTGCCCGGCAAATGGCTGTACAAGATCGGCCACCTGCTCGAGGGCCGCACCGCGGCCGCAGACGACGAGGCCCTGAGCCGCTACTTCCAGCTCGGCCAGGAGATCGACCGCCTGGAGCGCGACCCCAGCGCCGCCGAACGGCTCCAGGCGGCTCGCCGCCAGCGCGACGGCCTGAAGAACGAGGTCGAAGACATCCTGGAGGGCCGCGTGACGCAGGTCCTCAAGGAGCAGGGGCTGGTCATCGAGCCGCCGCTGTTCAGCGACCTGGGCCTGGTCTTCCCGCCCGTGGACTTCGAGCCCGACCTTCCGCCGCGGGTCCTGGCCATCTCGCCCCGCGACCGCATCGAGCTGGACCGCTCCTACCTGCTGGCCCCCGGCCTCGACCGGTCCACAGTGACCGCCATCGAGGCCGAAGCCGAAGCAGGCGGGGGCGTCTCCGCCCTGGTCATCCCCAGCGGCGGCGTTGCCACCTACCCCAGCATCGTCTCCGAGTTGGCGCCCTACGACATCCTTATCGAAGACGTCTTCCACGAATGGCTGCACCAGTACCTGGCCCTGTTCCCCCTGGGCCGCAGCTACTTCGCCGGCAGCCAGACCCGCACCCTCAACGAGACGGTGGCCGACCTGGCCGGCCGTGAGCTGGCCCGGCTGTTCCTCCGGCGCTACGGCTCTCCTCTCCCGGCCGCGTCGCCGGCGTCCACCCCTTCCGGCGGCTTCGACTTCACCGCCGAGATGCGCGCGCTGCGCCAGCGCGTCGAACAGCTCCTCGCCGCCGGCCAGATCACGGAAGCCGAGGCGCTCATGGCCCAGAAGCGGGACGAGTTCGAGGCGCGCGGCGTCTACATACGCCGCCTGAACCAGGCTTACTTCGCCTTCCACGGCGCCTACGCCGACGCCCCCGGCTCCATCGACCCCATCGGGCCCAAGCTGCAAACGCTCTTGGAGCGCGCCGGCTCCCCCGGCCAGTTCGTCCGCCTGGCCGCCCAGATCACGAGCGAGAAGGAGCTGGACCGACTACTGGCGGGAGGCTAGGCCTCTGCCTTCGCCCCATCCGGGAGCCGGTACGGAAAGTCGATCACCTTGACGCGTTCCCGGCCCTTGAGCAGCGGCTTCAGACGCAGCGCGTCGCGGTTGTGCAGAAAGCGCTCCCACCAGTGACGGGTGACGAAGCCGGGCAGCACCACGGTGATACCCATGTCCGGCTCCGCCCGCTCCAGTGACTCCACGTAGGCCAGCATGGGCGCCACAAACGTGCGGTACGGGGACTCGATCAGGAGCAGCGGCACGTCGGGGACTTCCTTCTGCCAGCGCTGGCTGAGCATCTCCGCAGCCTCGGTGTCGTCAGTCAGGTGCACCGCCGTCACCATACTGGACAGCTCCCGCGCCAGGGCTATCGCCGCCATAGACACCTTGTTGATCCCATCGACGGGCACGACGACGTGCTCCCGCACCGGCAAAGGTTCGGCCGGCACTGCCTTGGGTACCCCGGCCAGCAAGTCGGCTTCGTCCACCTGGATCGCCCGCGCGAACCAGTCGTAGTGGCGGCGGATGAGCGCGAACACAGCCACCAGCAGGACCATCATGAGGATGGAAATCCAGGCACCGTGCGTGAACTTCGTCGCGCCGATGATGACGGCGACCACACCGGTTGCGACCGCTCCGAAACCGTTCATGACGAGGCTACCCCGCCAGCCCGGCTCCTTGAGCTTTGACCAGTGGCGGACCATGCCTGACTGAGACAGCGTGAACGAGACGAACACTCCCACCGCGTAGAGGGGGATGAGGCGCGTTGTCTCCGCTCCGTACACCACGAGGAGGAGAGTGGCCAGAGCGGCCAGCACTAGGATTCCGTTGGTGTACGCCAGACGGTCCCCACGAAAAGAGAACTGCCGGGGCATATACTTATCGCGGGCGAGGATGGCCGAAATGAGCGGGAAGTCGTAGAAGCTGGTGTTGGCAGCCAGGAACAGTACCAGCGCCGTCGCAGCCTGGTACGCAAAGTACAGCACGTTCTCCCCCAGCACCCCGCGGCCCAACTGGGAAACGATTGTCTCCCCTTCGCTGGGGGCCAGGCCGTACCGGCTACTCAGAAAGGTGATGCCCAGAAAGAGATAGATGGCGATGACGGCCATGAAAGTCAGGGTTCTGCGAGCATTCTCGCTCTCGGGAGGCTTGAAATTGGGGATGTTGTTGGACATCGCCTCGACCCCCGTGAGAGCCGCGCCTCCCGACGAGAAGGCGCGCAATACGAGCCAGAGGCTCAGCCCGTGCGTGGCCACAATCTGTTCCTTCGGCGGCGCCGCGTGTAAGAGGGAGCCAGGAGCGTCACCCAGGACAACTTTGATGAGGCCGATGGCCACCACGCCTCCCATGGCCAGGATGAAGAAGTACGTAGGGGCCGCAAACAGCGTTCCGGACTCTCGGATGCCCCGAAGGTTGCCCAGCATGAACATGGCGATTATCGAGACGCTCAGTGGTACGCGCCAATCGAACAGTTCCGGTACAGCCGAGGTGATAGCCGCCACGCCCGCCGCCACGCTAACCGACACCAGGAGCACGTAGTCCACTATCAACGCTCCCGCTGCCAGGAGCCCGGGCAGCATACCAAAGTTGTCATGCGCGACGATGTAGGCGCCACCGCCGGATGGATAAGCCTTCTGAGTCTGGCGGTAGGAGATCACAACCACAGCCATGACAGCGGCGATGACGAGCCCTATGGGTAGCGAGTAAATCAGCGCGCCGCTGCCCGCCAGCGCCAGAATGATCAGGGTCTCCTCCGTGGCGTACGCGGACGAAGACAGGGGGTCGGAGCCCAACACAGCCATAGCCTTGACCTTGGTCAGCCGCTCGTGGACGGCCTGCGCCGTGGCGAAGGGGCTGCCGATGGCCAGCTCTTTGACCGCGGCGAAGGCGCGACCAAGCGGACTGGCGGGGCGGCTGGCCAGCCGGGTCGCTTCCAGGCGGCCGGGCGCCACCTGCATGAACCGGCGCTGCCGGGGCACCACGCGCAGGTAGGGGCCCCGCGTTGTCGCCCCGCGGCGCACCTCCCGCAGCTCGATGTTCAGCTCTGGCGGGACGGTGTCCCCCCGCTCCTGGCGCGGGACTACGATCCGCGTATGGAGTTCGCTCGGCGCGCCGCCCGCTGCCCGGTCCGCCTCAGCATCTTTGCTGTCGCCCTCCGGGCTGCGCCCCTTAGTACCCTTGATGCGAAAGAAGGATGGGCGGCCTTTCTTTTCCATCGCCAGCAGACTCCATTGTCACACGCTGGCCGATCGGGTAGCAAATGCCCGCTCTCAGCCCGTCAGGGACGAAGTCACCCATGCCCATGCTTGGCGGGCCTCCAGGCCCGTACCGCTCACCTGCGATCTTCGGGCACGGGTCGCCAGGGCCAGCGCGGCGTCCTTAGCGGCCACCCGTCCCGGGGCCGGACTGGTCGTCCGCTTGGGCACGGGCGGGAATCTTCAGCACATCGCCTGGCTGAATGACGCTGTCTTCAGTCAGGTCGTTGGCCTTGAGCAGGTCTTTCAGCTTGACCCCGAACTGGTCGGCGATGCTGGTCAGGGTGTCGTCCTCCTGCACCGTGTACAGCAGCTCCCGCGGGGTCGCGCTCGGTTCCCCCGTCGGCGACGGGCTGGGCGAGGGCGAGGGCGTCGCTGTGGGGGTCGGCGAGACCGCCCGCGGCGGGAACTTGGGCACCGACGGCGACGGCGTGGGGCTGCCCGATAGGTTGGGCGCGCGGCAGGCCCCCGGCTTCGTGGGCTTGGCGTCCTTGACGAACACCTCCTGGCGACCGCCGCATTCCGCCGTGACCACGTCGTCCGGCTTGTCGAACGGCCGCGGCGGCACCCCCAAGTAGTCCAGCGCCTCCTGCATGAACCTCTTCCACATCGGCCCAGTCCCCGCCGAGCTGAACGTGCCGGAGGCCATGGGCGTATTGTCAGCATTCCCCATCCACACGCCAACCGTGAGGTCCGGCGTGTACCCCATCACCACGTTGTCGCGGAAGTCCTCGCTGGTCCCCGTCTTGCTGGCCCCCGGCCGGTCGATCGTCAACCGGCTCCACTGGATGGCGTTATTGGAGAGGATGTCCGTGATCATGTAGGCATAGGCCGGGTCGACGACCTTCTTCTCCTCCGGGGCGGAATACTGGTAGATCAAGTTGCCGCCGGCATCTTCGATCTTCAAAATCGATACGGGGTCCAGTTGGCGAAAGCCGTCCGGCAGGTCCTCCACCGTGGGACGGCCCTTCATGACGCCGTTATTGGCCACGGTGCTGTAGGCGAAGGCCATGTCCAGCAGCTTCACCTCGCAGGAGCCCAGAGTGATGGTGGGCCCGCAGTCGTTCCTGGTCAGGTCAGTGATCCCCAGGCGGTGGGCCATCGACCTCATCTCGTCGATGCCGACCTCCATCACCGTGTTCACCGCCGCCACGTTCACCGACTCCGAGAGGGCCTTGCGGATCGTGATGTTCCCCAGATGGCTGTAGTTCCAGTTGTTGATCGCTCTCTTGTAGCTCCCCACGTCCAGCTCCAGCGGCTCGTCCCGCACAATGGTCGAGGGCACCCACCCCTTCTCGAAGGCCGTCAGATAGGTGAACACCTTCATGGTCGAGCCGTGGGACTTCAGCGAGGTAGCGATATCGACCTGGCCCTGGATATCCTCCCGGAAGTAGTCGCGGCTGCCCACGTAGGCCAGGACCTCGCCGGTGCCGGGCCGCATGGCGACCAGCGCACCATCGTGGCCTAGGTAGCGTTCCTCGTTGGCGCCGATGACGTCCTCCACCGTCTGCTCGCCGATCCCCTGCAGCCCCATGTCCAGGCTCGTCACGATACGCAGGCCGCCCTGATAGACCACCTTGTCGCAGGGGATGTCGGCCGGCGGCGAGAACAGCCCCTTCTCGCACATCCTGGTCACCTGGTCCTGCACGTAGAACACGAAGTGAGGCGCGTTGATCTCGAAGTTCGGTTGGAGGATGTGCAGCTCCTCCCCCCTGGCCGCCTCCACCATCTCCGGGGTGACCTGGATGCCCGCCGCCTTGACCCAGGGGATCTCCTCGATCTCCTTGCTGTGTTTCAGCATGAGGTCCAGCACCTCGCCCTGGCGTACTTTGGCCGCCGCCTGGTTCCCGGCCAGCACCGGCGTGTAGTGGGCAGGCGCCTGAGGGACCCCGGCCAGCATCGCCGCCTCCGCCAGGGTCAGCTCGTTAGCGTGTTTGCCGAAGTAGCGCTCGGCCGCTGCCTCAGCGCCGTAAGCGAAGTTCCCGTAGTACACCTGGTTCAGGTACCATTCCAGGATCTGGTCATCGCTGTACTTTCGCTTCAGCTCCAGGGCGATGACCGTCTCCTTGATCTTCCGCTGCAC
>JACPQO010000135.1 GCA_016190405.1 Chloroflexota bacterium
CCCAGGATCTGCAGCCCCAGTATCCAGAAGTCTATCCCGTGGCCGGGCGAGAACTGGTTGGAGGTGAGATTGGCGTAGCCGAACCAGCCTGCATCGGGTGCCCCAAGTTCGCCCTGGAAGATGTTGCCCGTGACGAAGCTGACGTTCATGAACAGGCCGCCGGCCAGGAACACCCAGTAGCTGAAGCCATTGAGGCGGGGGAAAGCCACGTCTCGCGCCCCGATCATCAACGGGATCATCAGGTTGAAGAAGGCGGCGCTCAGGGGCATCACCACCAGGAAGATCATGGTGGTGCCGTGCATCGTGAAGATCCGGTTGTACTGGTCCGGGTCCAGCACGCCGCCGTTCGGCGTGGCCAGCTGAAGCCGGATGAACAGCGCCTCGATGCCGCCCATCAGGAAGAAAATGAAGGCCGTGGCACCGTATAGGATGCCGATCCGCTTGTGGTCAACGGTGGCGAGCCAGCTCCAGATACCCTTATAGGTGGCGGCCTGGGCGCGCAGCCCCCGCAGTGTCTCCGCTATCGTCGGTCCTTTCGTTTCCCAGGTGGCTCCTGCCATGGCTTCTCCCCTCCGGCCCCGCTGTCGCCGGGCCGCGGGCCTACCCTCCCTTAAGCTGTTCCTGCACCCAGGCGTTGAACTCTTCTTCGGTCTGGGCCACCACGGTCATCCGCATGCCGGCGTGCCCGAGGCCGCAGAACTCGGCGCACTGGCCCGAATACGTGCCGGGCTCCTCCGCGTTGAACCACATGCGGTTCTCCCGGCCCGGGATCACGTCCAGCTTTCCCGCCAGCCTGGGTACCCAGAAGCTATGGATCACGTCCGCCGAGTGAAGGTAGGCGCCAATCTCCTTCCCCACAGGGATGTGCAGCTCGTTGAAGACCGACAGCGGCTTCCCGTCGGCGTCCGTGAACTCCGGGTACTCGAACTGCCAGATCCATTGACGCCCGGTCACGTCCACGCGGAGAGCGTCCGCCGCCGGCGCCCGTCCCAGGTCCACTATGGCGGCGACCGTGGGCACGGCGATGAACAGAAGCAGGATCGCTGGCGCTATCGTCCAGGCCAACTCCAGCCGGGTATTGCCGTGCACCTGCTTGGGCGGGGGCTCATCATCCTTTCTTCGCCGGAAGCGCATCACGGCGATGACCAGCAGCCCTTCGACGAGGATCAGGATCACGACCGCCGGCCACAGCACCAGGTAGAACAGGTCCCGCTGCTTGTCGGCGACCTCGCCCTCCGGGGCGAACGTGTTCTGAGGTGTTACGACGCCACAACCCGTCAGCAGCAGCACTGCCGCTATCAGCAGGGCGGCAACCAGCAGACGGCGCAAATGGGTACTAGGGTCCGGCAACTCGCTCCTTCTCGGGACAGGTGGCCCGCCCGATCGCGCAACTGGCTGGCAATATTGCTACGAGATTATGATGGGCCACGGCGCCTTCGTAAGTGAACGCGAACTCCAGAAAATAGGTTACGCATAGAAAAGGGAGGCAACTCCAGCAACGTACGTCACACCCCGGCCAGCCCGTCGGCCGCCACCGCCACGAACAGCAGCGCCAGATAGACGATCGAGTAGCGGACTAGGGCCGCCGACGCCCTGCCCGAGCTCTCGCGCCACAGCCGCAGGGCGTAGAAGATGAACAGCCCGCCCAGGACCAGCGCGGCGCTGAGATAGATGACGCCGGTCGCTCCTGTAGCGGACAGAAGCAGGGAGACCGCCACCAGCGCCACCGTGTGCAGCAGGATCTGCCGCCTGGTCTCGTCCGGCCCCACTACCACGGGCAGCATGGGTACGCCGGCCCGCTGATAGTCGCTGCTATAGTTCAGTGATAGGGCCCAGAAGTGGGGCGGCGTCCAGAACACGATGATGCCGAACAACACCAGGGCCGGCGCTGCCACCTCTCCCGTGACCGCCGCCCAGCCCACCACCGGCGGCATCGCCCCCGCGGCGCCCCCGATGACGATGTTCAGCGGCGTCGACCGCTTCAGCAGCAGCGTGTACACCACGACGTAGAAGGCGAACGCTCCCAGGGTCAGGAAGGCGGCCAGCAGATTGGCGAACGCCTCCAGGACCAGGAACCCAGCGCCGCCCAGCACGATCCCAAACACCGCCGCGTTCTCCGGCTCTACCTGGCCCGCCGGCACTGGCCGGTCCCGCGTTCGCCGCATCAGGCTATCGATGTCCCGGTCGAAGTAGCAGTTGAGGGCGTTGGCGCCGCCAGCGGCCACCGCACCGCCGGCCACCGTCGCCAGCACCAGCCAGGGCGAGGGCAAGCCTCCCTCGGCCAGGATCATGGCCGGGATCGTCGTGATCAGCAGCAGCACCACGATGCGTGGCTTGGTCAGCCGGAAGTAGGCGAGAGCCGTCTCCCGCACACCCTGGGTCACCCTGGTTGCCACGCTGCCCAGCATCACGCCGGCGCCCCTACGCGGCCCTGCGCTCGAAATAGGCACCGGCCGCGCCCAGCGTCAGGGCCGACCACAGCGCGGAAGCCAGCGCCAGGTGCACGATACGGACCGATGTCGCCAGTTCGAACCAGATGTTGCTGGCCCCCACGAACACCTGCGCCGCGTACAGGGCCAGGGCAGCGCCCGCCGCCGCCTTCACCAGGAGCGACCGGCCCCCTTGCCAGGCCTGCACCACCACCGCCAGGACCAGCAGCCCCACCACCACCGCCATCAGCCGGTGGGCGTAATGGAGGTCGGCCAACCTTCCTCCAGCGGAGACCAGCTTGCCGTTGAATAGGGGCCAGTCCGGGTAGACCAGACTGGCGCCGCTGTTGGCCACATAGGAGCCGGTGAGGATGAGGCCCAGCGCGGCCAGGGCAGCCACCAGCGGCAGCGCCAGCAGGCCGCGCGAAGGCGGCGCCGCCGTCGCGATAGGGCCGGCAGAGGTCTGGCCGCTCCCTTCACGGAAGGCCCCCACGGCGGTGAAAACCAGAGCCGCGAGCAGGCTGAGGGCGATCGCCAGGTGCACCGCGACGACCGTGTCCGGTAGCTCCATGTTCACCGTGACACCGCCCACCAGCACCTGGGCGATGAGCAGGACCAGGGCCAGCGTGGCGCTGCCGCGCAGCAGCCGGCTGTCCCGGTGCCACAGCCAGGCGCTGACAGCGGTGCCCAGGATGAGGAAGCCCACGCTCATGGCGGCCAGCCGGTGCGAATACTCGATCATGACGTGCGTTTCCAGAGGCGGAATTAGCTGTCCATGGCAGCGTGGCCAGTCGGGGCAGGCCAGGCCGGAGTCGGTTGCCCGCACGGTGCCGCCCAGGACGATCAGGGCGTAGGTGGCGACCGACGTCACCAGGGCCAGGTAGCGGAGGTCAAACACTGAGCGCAGGCGGGCCAACCAGGGGGTTGGACGGCCTTCGCGAGTGGCTATGGAAGTAACGGCTTTCAGCACCCACCCAAGTCCGTAGGCTAGCTCCGCGGCTGAGAGAGGACCAGCGAAGAGTTCCTTGTACCAGTTATCACAATCGGAAAACCGGTGTCAAGCAAGCTCGGCGGCGGTCCCCCCCGGGCCGCGCCTTGCGCTTGGCCGCCGCGGTGGTGGATACTCTCAAGACGTGAATTCCCGCACCAGAAAATACGCCCTCATGCTGGCCTCGCTGGCGGGCCGCGGCCTCTCTCTCCTGCTTCCGCTTGGCTTCGTCGCCCTAGCTCTGGCGGCGACCGCGTGTAGCGGCGGCGGCGACAAGAAGGAAGGCGCGCCGCCGCCGGCGGCCACGACCGGCGGCGGCGGGGACCGGGCCGCTACGAACGTAGAGATAGCCCAGAACGACAACTTCTTCCGGCCCAACACTTTGACGGCCGGCCCTGGCCAGGAGGTCACCCTCCAGCTCACTAACAAGGGCGCCAACAGCCACAACTTCCGCATCGCCGGGCCCGACGGCGAGTTCGAGACCGAAGACGATGCCGTCCTCGCCCCCGCCGATGAAGGAGGGATGAACCCCGGCGACAGCCGCTCCCTCCAGTGGATCGCGCCCGGGCAGGTGGGCGCCATCCTGTTCCGCTGCGACTTCCACCCGGCCGAGATGACCGGCACCATCAACGTGGGAGGGTAACCCTAGATGGCCCAGGACAGCGAAGAACAAGACCAGCCCGAAGCCGATCCCGTCGCCCGCGTTGCCGCCGGACTGAAGGCCAAGCTGCCTCAATTCCTTCTTCTGTCCCGGGGCCCGCGTCCGGCGCCGGGCCAGCCCAAGGTCTACCGGCCCCCCACCTACACCCTTCGCTCCGAAGCCCGCGAGGCGATCCACGACAGGGCCCTCCAGGACATCGCCCGCCTGCGCTTCGGCTTCCCCACGCCCAAGTACCCATACTACAAGACCTACGTCAACCACCCCCAGCGCGCCATGGGCGTCCAGATGTCAGACGGCCTCGTAGCCTACCCCGACATCGTGGTCGTCCAGCATCCCGAGAACTACTCCAAAATCGTCGCCGAGCTGGAGACCAACGAGACGGTGAGGGAGGACGTGGCCCAGTTCGAGTGGCGCCCTTTCGCGGACCTGGCGCCCCTCTACCTCTACGTGCCCGTCGGTAAGGGCGACGAGGCCCTGGCCCTCTGCCGCCGCCTGGGTGTCCCCGTGGTGGGGATCCGCACCTGGCGCTACGTTGTGGGCTACGAGGAGATCGAGGTCAACGACCACTACACGGTGCCCAGCGGCCCGGAAGACCTGCTGCCCAAGCTGCTCAGACGCCGCTAGGGTTCGCTCGCGCCCTTAGCTTTTTCGACGGCCCGAAGAGCCGGTCGCCTTTACACAGCGAAAGGGGCCTAGATATAATACCGTGGGTATAACCGATGGCTATAGCCCCTACAGAATTCAGCAATGGAGCCCGCCCGGCCCAGACCCATAGGCGGGCTCTTATTTTATCGGCACCGGCACGCCGGAAGGAGAGCCCCTCGCATGCCTGACAGCACCACCACCCAGCCCATCGCCCGCGGCCTCAAGGGCGTCGTCTTTGACACCAGCGAGACCTCCTTCATCGACGGCGAGGCCGGCAAGCTCCTGTACCGCGGCTATAACATCCACGACCTGGCCGAGAAGTCCACCTTCGAGGAGGTCGCCTACCTCCTGATCTTCAGCCACCTGCCCTCACGCTTCCAGTTGGACCAGTTTGACGCCGACCTGAAGGCCTCGCGCGGCCTCCCGACGAGCGTCATCCAGGTCATCCGCCTCACCCAGAACGCCCACCCCATGGATGTCCTGCGCACCGCCGTCTCCGCCCTCGCCGCCTCCGACCCCGACGTGGCCGATGCGTCCCAGGAAGCCAACCTGCGCAAGGCCGTGCGGCTCATCGCCCAGATCCCCACCATCATCGCCGCCCACGACCGCATCCGGCGCGGCCGCGAGCCCCTGGCCCCCCGCGACGGCCTGTCGCACGCTGCCAACTTCCTGTACATGCTCCAGGACAGGACACCGGACCCCGAGGCGGCCCGCGCCATCGACATGGACTTCATCCTGCATGCCGAGCACGGCTCCAACGCCTCCGCTTTCGCGGCCCGCGTGACTGCCTCGACCCTGGCCGACCTCCATGCCGCCATCGTATCCGCCATCGGCGCCCTCAAGGGGCCCCGTCACGGCGGCGCCGCCGAGGCCGTCATGCGCATGGCCCAGGAGATCGGCGAACCGGAGAACGTCGAAGGTTACATCCGGGCCATGCAGGCCCGCGGTGAATACGTCATGGGCTTCGGCCACCGGGTCTACAAGGTGGAAGATCCCCGCGCCCGCCATATGCGCGACTGCGCCCGCGAGTTGGGCGAGAAGCTGGGCCAGCCCAAGTGGTTCCAGATCATGACCCGCATCCAGGAAGTCATGGCGCCCCTGGCCGAACGCGGCGTCAACGTCAACGTCGACTTCTTCGCCGGGGCCGTCTACTCCCTGCTGGGCATCCCGGAGGACCTGTTCGTACCCCTGTTCGCCATCGGGCGCATGCCCGGCTGGATCGCCCAGATCTTCGAGCAGTGGGAGGACAACGCCCTCATCCGCCCCCTCCTCCAGTACACCGGCCCCATCGACCTGGAGTACGTTCCTATCGACCGGCGGTAGGCTTCTTCCCCCCAGCAGCCCCTCACCGCCGAACCAGGGAGCCAGGGAACCACACGCCGGTCTGGTGGTTTGCTGGCTCTCTGGTTTGCTGGTTCTCTGGTTCGAAGGGAGGAGGGGAGCTTGAGGGGCTGGTTCTCTGGTTCGGAGGGGAGGTGAGGCTGAGGGGTTCTCAGCCCCGGATCTCCTCCACGCGGAAGCGCAGCACGCCGGCCGGCGCCGACACCTCCACCTCGTCTCCCACGGTCCGGTCCAGCAGCGCCTTTCCCACCGGCGACACGCTGGAGATCTTGCCGTCGAGAGCGCTGGCCTCGGTTGGACCCACGATGGTGAATCTGGTCTGCGCCCCGCTGGTCAGGTTCGTCACCACCACCGTGCTGCCCACGTGCACGCGCCCGCTGGGAGGCGCCCCCTGGACGACTACCGCCCGCTTC
>JACPQO010000154.1 GCA_016190405.1 Chloroflexota bacterium
GAGGCCGGCGTGCGGGCCATCATGGCCAACTCCAACCCGGAGACCGTCTCCACCGACTTCGACACCAGCGACCGCCTCTACTTCGAGCCCCTGGACGAGGAGGCAGTCCTCGACCTCCTGGAGAACGAGGCGACCGGTGGCCCTTCGACAGGCTCAGGGCAGGCTCAGGCGCCGCCTTCCATCGTCCAGTTCGGCGGGCAGACGGCGATCAACCTGGCCGGCCCCCTGGCCCGGGCCGGCCTGCCCCTCCTGGGCTCCAGCGCTGAGGCCATCGACATCGCCGAGGACCGCTCCCGCTTCGAGGCCCTCCTGGAGCGCCTGGGCATTCCCCAGCCGCCCGGCGCCGCCGTTCGTACTGTGGAAGAAGCTCTCTCTACCGCGCAGATAATCGGCTACCCCGTCCTGGTCCGACCCAGCTACGTCCTGGGCGGCCGCGCCATGGAGATCGTGCAGAACGCCCGCGACCTCATCCGTTACGTGGGAGAGGCCGCCCAGATCGCCGCCGGCAAGCCTATCCTCATCGACAAATACCTGGAGGGCCTCGAGGCTGAGGTCGACGCCGTCTGCGACGGCGAGGAGACCCTCATCCCCGGCGTCATGCAGCACGTCGAGCGCGCTGGCGTCCACTCCGGCGACTCCATGGCCGTCTACCCCGCTATCGGCCTCACCGACGGAGAGGTCGAGACCATGGTCGACTACACGCAGCGCATCGGCGCCGCCCTCAAGGTGCGCGGCCTGATGAACGTCCAGTACGTCATCATGCGCAACGGCGGCACCTCCGAGGTCTACGTTCTGGAGGTCAACCCCCGGGCCAGCCGCACCATACCCTTCATCGCTAAGGTCACCGGCGTCCCCATGGTGCGCCTGGCCATCCAGGTCATGCTGGGCAAGACCCTGCGCGAACTGGGCCACGAACCCGGCCTGTGGCCCAGGCAGAAGCTGGTGGCGGTCAAGGCGCCCGTCTTCTCGATGTCCAAGCTCGGCGGCGTCGATACCCACCTGGGGCCCGAGATGAAGTCCACCGGCGAGGTCATGGGCGTCGACTACACCTTCGAGGCGGCCCTGGCCAAGGCCCTCTACGCCGCCGATATGGCCCTGCCCAAACGCGGCGCCATCCTCCTCAGCCTGGCCGACCGCACCAAGCCCGAGGCCCTGCCCATCGTGCGCAGCCTGGCCCAGGCGGGTTACCGGGTCTACGCCACCGAGGGCACGGCGGCCATGGTCCGCGCCATCGGCCTGCCCGTGGAGCAGGTCCCCAAACGCCTCGACGAAGGGCACCCCAACGTCGTCGACGTCATCCGCGAGGGGGTCGTCGATGTGGTGATCAACACGCCGGAGGGGCAACAGACGGCGACGCTGCGCGACGGCTTCCAGATCCGCCGCGCGGCCGCCGAGCGCCGCGTCCCCTGCTTCACATCCATCGACACCGCCGCCGCCGCGGTCTCGGCCCTGGTCGGCGGCGACCGTCACTTCACGGTCCAGCCGTTGCGCCAGTACCTGACGCGCTGATGTTGACTCAGGTGCGAACGCCCTGGACGCCTCTTCCCGCTCGTCCTGAGGCTCTCGTAGGACGAGCGGAGCCTCTACATTCCGTCCCCACACCCTACTCATGAAGCTCGAATTCGCCCGCGTCCTCTCCCAGGAGCAGGTCTGCCAGGACACCTTCCTGATGTGGCTCTCCTGCCCTCCGATCGCCAAGGGCGCCTCGCCCGGCCGCTTCCTCATGGTCCATTGCTCCGACAGCTTCGATCCGTTGCTGCCGCGGCCCATGAGCTTCCACCGCTTCCGGCAGCGAAACGGCGAGCGCCAGTTCGCCATCCTGTACGACGTGCGGGGCCGCGGCACGGCCTGGCTCTCGGCGCGCAAGGCCGGCGACGGGCTTGCCGTCTTCGGTCCGCTGGGGCGCGGCTACGCCATCCGCCCGCGGGCCCAGAACCTGCTGCTCGTGGGCGGCGGGCTGGGCGTGGCCGCCCTTATCGCCCTGGCCGACCAGGCCGTCGCCTCCGGGCGGGCGGTCACGCTGCTCCAGGGCGCCCGCACCGCCGCCAAGCTGTACCCGCCCGAGCTGCTGCCGCCCGATGTGGAGGCCCTCTCCGCCACCGACGACGGTTCCGCCGGCCATCATGGTTATGTGACTGACCTGGTGCGCGATTACGTCTCGTGGGCGGACCAGCTCTTCGCCTGTGGCCCCAACGCTATGTTCGCCACCATGGCGGAGGCCCTGCGAAGGCCCGGCTTGAGCCCGGCCCGCCGCTCCATACAGGTCCTCCTGGAGGAGCACATGGGCTGCGGCACCGGCATCTGCTACGGCTGCGCCGTCTTCACCCGCCGCGGCGTGCGCCTGGTCTGCAAGGACGGCCCTCGCTTCGAGCTGCGGGAGGTGTTCGGGTGACCACTCGCATTCACGATGCTGCGGGTTTCAACCCGCAGGGTGGGAAAATGATCCTGAGGGTTAGACCCTCAGCTTCCATGGCCCCTACTGGTATAATGTTCTCTGCCGGGCCTCCAGCACCACATTGCGAAACTCCTCATCGCCCCACCCTGACCACGGCTCCAGCGGCAACGTCGCGCTGATCGTCGCCGCCGCGCTCGCTCTGGCCGCAGCCGTCGTCTTCGTCGTCGGCATGGGCGTCATCATGGCGGGCGGCATGGGCGGCGGCATGATGGGCATGATGAACCGCGCCGGCAACTCGCCCCAGACCCCCGCCGTCGCCACCGCCTCCGAGGTCGCGGTCGAGATCCGCAACTTCGACTACACCCCGCGCGACCTGACGGTCCCGGCCGGCGCCCGCGTGACCTGGACCAACTACGACGCGGCGCCGCACACCGCTACCGCCAAGGGCCAGTGGGACACGGGCATCCTGGATAAGGGCGACAGCGCCACCCTCACCTTCGACCAGCCCGGGACTTACGAGTACTTCTGCCTGGTCCACCCCAGCATGAAAGCAAGCCTGACCGTCCGCCCCTAGCGGGTCGAATGACCACCTGCCGCCAGCGAAGCGTGGCTATCTGACCTGGCCTGGCGATACACGGAGGCCGCGCTGCCCATCTTGCGCGCATCTTGCCGACATGAGCCTTGAGGAAGGACCCCGCACGCCATCGCTGCCGCCGGGCCTCAACGTGCGCCAGGCAACGGTCGCAGACAACGATGCCCTGATCGCCCTCGAGCTGGAGAGCCCCCTCCTCATGGGCGACATGGAGGAGACCTTCGATCGCTCCCCGGATTCCTTAGCCTGCCACCGGCTGCAAGGGGAGTGCCGCCTCGTGCTGGGCGAACTGGAGGGCCGGGCGGTTGGCGTGATGGCGGGCGTTATCCAGGAGCCCGTGATTCAGGGGCGGCCGCACCGTCTGGTCTACATCCACCGGGCCCGCGTGCATCGCGACTTCCACCACCGGGGCGTGGCATGGGCCATGGCGCGAGACCTCTTCTCGTGGGCGGGAGAACGAGGAGCGGAAGGACCGTACTATCTGATCGCGCCGCAGAACAGCCCGTCGCTGGCATTCGTCGAGCGAGGGGGCGGGCGCTGGCCGGTCGAGGTAGCGCTATTGGAGTTTGATGTCTCCCAGGCGCCGGGGGGGCGGCCGGAGCCAATTGCGGAGGAGCAGCTTGGGGAGGTCGTTCGGCTACTGAACAAGACCCACGCCGGCGAGGACTTCTTCGAGCCGCTGACCCTGGAGTCGCTGGCCGCGCGTTTGAACAGGGACAGACAGTACAGCATCGACAACCTCCGCGGCATATTCGAAGGCGGGGCTCTGGTCGCGGTGGGCGGCCTGTGGGACAAGGGGGCTACCACGGAGCGGATTCACGTCGAACGGACGACCGGCGTGACCACTCGCTCCAGGGGCGCGGCAGTGGTCGACTGGGGATGGGCGCCCGGCCGAGGGGAGGCGTTCGTCGAGCTCCTGCGCGGCCTGGCCGCCGAAGCGCGCGCACTGGGCCGCTCCACCCTGACGATATGCGAGCCTTCTCCGGGCGCGATCCCGGACCCGGGGCTGCTCCACCGCAGATCGACGGCCAGCTTGTTCACACCGTCAATGCAGCCCCCTCCGGCGGGCTCTATCCGCGGCCTGTACTACGACACGCTTTCCCCCTAGGTCAGAGACAGGCGGAGCGAAGCGCCCGCCCGACAGCGTTGACACATCGCCCGCCAGCGCTTATTAGTGAGGCGAATCAGCGCGATGAGAAGGAGGAACCCCATGCCTGGCTCCAAGGTGTCCGTCGGCAACGTGGAGATCGTCTCGCTCCTCGATACGCCGATGGAGTTCGACTGGAAGATGTTCTTCCCCAACAACGACCCCGCAGACTTCGATCCCTACCGTGATCGCTACCGGGGCTCCCACGGCGAAGGCAAGTTCCGCACCAACGCCCATTGCTACGTCCTGCGCTCGCAGGGCCGCACCATCCTCTGCGATACGGGCCTCGGGGCAGGGCCCATCGCCTGGTTGGGCGGCATCCGCGGCCGCCTCCTGGACGACATGCGGGAGAAGGGCGTCCAGCCGGATGACGTCGATATCGTGGTCTTCACGCACCTCCATGGCGACCACGTGGGCTGGAACCTCACCCCGGACCGGCTGCCCACCTTCCCCAAGGCACGCTACCTGGTGCCGCAGGGCGACTGGGACTTCTTCGGCCGGCAGGCCAGCGCCAACCCCCAGATGCAGGTGGTGATGCCCCTGAAGGAACTGGGCGTCCTGGAGCTCTTCTCCGGCGAGAAGGCCATCACGTCGGAGGTTACGACCTACCCCACGCCAGGCCACACGCCCGGCCACACCAGCCTGCTGGTCTCCTCCGGCGGCGCCAGGGCCCTGGTGGCCGGCGATCTGGCCCACCACCCGGCCCAGGTCGAACGCACGGAGTGGTGTTCAGGGTTCGACGGCGACGCCCGCCAGTCCGTAGAGACCCGGCGCAAAGTGTTTGACCAGCTAGAGGCCGATGGCCTGCTGGGGGTCTTCTGCCACTTCCCGGACCCGGGCTTCGGCAAGCTGGTGCGGCTGGAGGGCAAGCGGGTCTTCCAGGCGCTTTGAGGCAAGCTGGCCGGGATCGCATGTAGCGGCGACCTTCAGGTCGCCACCGCCTTGGTGGAGGCCTAAAGGCCTCCAGTACGTGGCCCGGACAGCCGGACAGACCTCAAGGTCTGTCTCTCCGTGCTGCGGGTTTCAACCCGCAGGGGACGAGAAATCAATTCTGAGGGTTGAAACCCTCAGCTTCTTGCCCCTTACGCGCTGGCCGTCACTTCCGCAAAGAAGTGCTGCACGCTGGTCTTGGCCGCCACCTTCTGTGCGATGGCCGCCAGCGCTTTCGCCACCGGCGACTCCGGATCGCTCTCCATGATGGGCACGCCGGCGTCGGCCCCCGACCGGACCTGCGGGTCCAGCGGCACCTCGCCCAGGAAGTCCAGCCCCAGCTCCTCGGCCGCCGCCTCAGCGCCACCGTGCCCGAAGATATCCGTCCGTTCCCCGCAGTGAGGGCAGACGAAGTAGCTCATGTTCTCGATGACGCCGAACACCGGCACGTTCAGCTTTTCGAACATCGTCACCGCCTTCATGGCATCTTCCAGCGACACCGAGTTCGGCGTCGTGACGATGACCACGCCGGCGATAGGCGCCTCCTGGGCCATGCTCATGGAGGCATCGCTGGTGCCCGGCGGCAGGTCCACGATCAGGTAGTCCAGCTCGCCGTCGGCGCCCCAGGGCAGGTCGTGCAGGAGCTGTCGCACGCCGGTGCCAATCATCGGACCGCGCCAGACCACAGCCAGCCCCTTCTTGAGCACGAAGCCTATGGAAGCCACCCGCACGCCGTACCGTTCCACGATCGAGAGGCCGGCATCGGCCTGGAATCCGGCCGGGAGGCCCAGCATGGTGGGCAGGTTGGGGCCCGTCAGGTCGGCGTCCAGCAGGCCCACGCGCGCGCCGAATTTGCCCAAGGCCAGGGCCAGGTTCACAGCCAGCGTGGATTTCCCCACGCCGCCCTTGTTGGACGCCACAGCGATGATGTTCCGCACGCCCTCCACCGGCTGCGGGCCGCGTCCCTTGCCGGTCGAGCGCACCTCGGCGTCCATCTCCACCTCAACGTGGTCCACTCCGGGCAGGGCCAGCAGAAGCTCCTCCGCCTCTCGTTTCATCATCTCGCGGACCGGGCAGGCCGGCGTGGTCAGCGTGATCTTGACAGCCACGCTGCCGCCGCAGATGTTGATGTGCTCGTCCTTGATGAAGCCCAGGCTGACGATATCGCGGTGGAGGTCCGGGTCCTGGATGCGGCTGAGAGCGGCCAGCACCGCCTCCTTGCTCACCGCGCCGTCCGTCTGGCCCTTCGACTCATCTGCCATACGTGCTAACCTTTCTTTTCTCGGCTCACGTTCCGGCCTGGCTGGGCCCCTCTTGCCGGACTACGAAGCGGCAACACTCCGCGCCCCGGCTCTGGAACTGATTGCACTCGACGTCGTGCCCCAGCAGGCGGCTGAGCAAGGTCAGGTGCCAGTGACAGAGGTCGTCGTGGGAATCGGCCACCCGCCGGTAGACGCAGTTGTAGTCGACGATCTCGTACTGCTGGTCCTCAGCCCGCCACTCGGCGAGGCCCCCTTCTTCCTCAAGGATCTTGGTCACCGTGGCCACCCGATCCGGCAGGCTCTTCCCCTGTACCCTCATCTGGTGCTGCAGGTACACCCGTTCGGCCATCTTGCTCAGCAGCAACCGTTTCTTCTCCTCCGGGTTGAGGCCGGCGATGTCCTCGGCGTCCAGAAAGGCGACCTCCTGCAGCGCCAGGTCGGCCAGCCGGTCATACCGCTTGGGGAATAGCTCCTGCCCGCGATCGCTGAGGGTGAACAGAAAGTGGGGGCGTCCGGTCCTGCGCCTTTCCTCCCGCGAGACGACCATGCCGTCGCGCTCCAGGGCGGCCAGATGCTGCCGCACGGTCATGCGGGCCAGGCCCAAAGCGGTGGCCAAACCGTCCACGGTGCTGCCGCCGGACCGCTTGATGTGGTCCATTATCTGCTGCTTGGTAGACTGCATGTCTAGTAACCTTTGGTGCCCTGCGCCGTTAATAAGTATACACAGTGGACGTGGCCAGCGGAAGGTCATTTAGAAAGTAAATAAGGCACAAATCTTGACAGCGTGCCTTCCCCTGGCTATAATCCAAAGTCCGAGGCTGTAACGTATCACTTACGGACTGCATCTAACTGAGTAATCGAGCGAACCGGAGGTGGGAGCGATGGGTAAGTCAACCGTAATAGAAGAGCGCCAACCAGAGGCCGAGGCGCCTACCTGCCAGCACCACTGGCTCATCGAGAGCCCCAGCGGCGCCACCAGCATGGGGCGCTGTAAGCGCTGCGGCGAGGAGCGAGAGTTCCGCAACTCGGCCAGCGACCACCTGTGGGAGGACGACTCCCGCGGCGGCTACCGGCCCTGGCGGGGCGTTCGCGCCATCCCCAGGACCGCCGATGAAGACGAGGTAAGCGCCACGCCGGCGTCCGCCGACGTCCCCGCGCTGGCACTCTAGACACCCGTTTCCACGCTGGGCGGCCCCGCCGCGGCGGGGCCGCTCTGTCTTTCAGTCTGCTCATTGCCTTATATTGTTAGGGACGTGAACCTGTCCGTTGATCTCGTCCCTACCCACAAACGGGGCCTGCTCCTTTCCAATCCCGTCATGACGGCCTCCGGCACCTTCGGCAACGGCCTGGAGTACGTCAAGGTGTTCGACATCCAGCGGCTGGGGGCCATCGTCAGCAAGGCCATCACCCTGCGGCCCCGCCGCGGCAACCCGCAGCCCCGCCTCGCCGAGACGGCCGCCGGTATGATCAACTCCATTGGCCTCCAGAACATCGGCGTCGACGCCATCGTCCGCGACGTGGCGCCGGTCTGGGCCGCCTGGCGCGTGCCCGTCATCGCCAACATCGCCGGTGAGAGCGTGGCCGATTACGCCGAGTTGGCCCGGCGCCTGGATTCCGTGGCGGGGGTTAGCGGACTCGAACTGAACGTCAGTTGTCCCAACGTGGACAGCGGCCTGGAGTTCGGCAGCGACCCCCGGGCCGCGGCCGAGGTCACCGCCGCCGTGCGCCGCCAGACCGACCTGCCCCTCCTGGTGAAACTGACCCCTAACGTGACCGATATCGTGGCCGTGGCCCGCGCCGTGGTGGACGCCGGCGCCGACGCCCTCACCTTGGTCAACACCTTCCCCGCCACGAGCATCGATGTGAAAACGCGCCGTCCGGCCCTGGGCTGGGGCTCCGGCGGACTCTCCGGACCCGCTCTCAAGCCCATCGCCCTGCGCATCGTTTATCAGGTCGCCCGCGCCCTGGATGTCCCGATCGTCGGCTGCGGCGGCATCATGTCCGGCCACGACGCCGTGGAATACATTATGGCCGGGGCCCGGGCCGTCCAGGTCGGCACAGCCACGTTCATCAACCCCAGGGCGCCCCTGGACGTGCTGGAGGGCATCGAGCAGTTCCTTCGAGACGAGCGAGTTGAAGACATCGGAGAGATCGTCGGTGCTGCTCTGCCACCGGACAGGAGAGCGGCGAGTCGCGATGCCGGGCCAGTCTCCTTCGACCCTTCGGCTTCGCTCAGGGCAGGCTCCGCTCAGGACAGGCGAACTGAACGTCTACATCATCGGCGATAGCCTGTCTCCCCGAGAGAGGGAGCGCGTACAGGCGCAGGTCCAGACGGCCCTGCGCTCGCTGCCGGAATGGGCCTTCGGCCTCCTGGGCAGACGCCTGCAGCAATTGGG
Organism: Chloroflexota bacterium; assembly: GCA_016190405.1. The sequence goes on from JACPQO010000154.1 coordinate 8,723, forward strand.
CGCGGCCAACCTTCCCCTCATCATCGAGCCTCAGGTACGCGGCGAGACGAGCCCCCAGGCCCTCGGCCTCGGCCAGATCGACGGCCGCCCGGCGGCGCGTCTCCTGCCCAGGCTGCGCGGCGACGACATCGACTGGCGCCAGGACCAGCGCTATCTGGTCGCCAAGGCTGTGGCCTACCTGGCCGCGCCCGCACCTTCCTCCGACGCCGATTACTGGGCGCGCTGGTCCGCCGCCATCGCCAGCGATGGGCTCCGCGATAAGGCCCGCGCCACGGGGGAGCACTGGGCTGAGGCCAGCGATCTGGACCTCCTCATCGAGATGTTCGCCGCCTACGCTCTCAATCCCCACCACGACCGCTGGGCCGGCCTTCCGGCCGTGCGGGCCTTCCTCGACGAATGGCGGCAGACAGCCGTATTGTAGGCGCTGAGCCGGAGACCCGCGCATGCGCGACCTGACCATCGTCCATAGCTCCGACCTGCACATCGACGGCAAGCAGTCGGAGGAGTTCCACCCCCTCTGCAAGGTCCTGGAAGCCGCCCGTACGGCCGCGGCCGACATGCTGCTGCTGGCCGGCGACATATTCGAGCACAACCGGCTGCCCCTGGCGCTGCTCGACCGCGCGGCGCGTCTCCTCGACGACGCCGGCATCCCCGTGGTCATACTCCCCGGCAACCACGACTGCCTGGTCCCCGATTCGGTCTACCGGCGTGGCGGCATCGGCGATGTCCCCAACGTCCACGTTCTCGGAGCAAGCGCCGGCGAGCGCCTCCTCTTTCCGGAACACGACCTGGAAGTGTGGGGGCGGCCGCATTTGGACTACGCGAACATGTCTCCTCTGGGGGAGCCACCGCCGCGGGCCGCAGGGCGGCGGATCGCCATGGCCCATGGCCACTGGCTGAGCGGGTCGTTTGACCTCCATCGCAGCTGGCTCATCCGGGACGAGGAGATCGCCGCTGCCGCCGCCGACTACCTGGCCCTGGGCCACTGGCCGCAGGCGTTGCCGGTGGGGGACGGCCGCGTGCCGGCCTACTACTCCGGCTCGCCCGACCTGGCGGGCACCGTTAACCTGGTGCGACTGAAGGGGGACGGCTCGGTGGAGGTGCAGCGCCTGCCTCTGGGGCCGTAGTACGCTGCCTTGACCCCCTACCTGAATGCGGGGTATCGTTAACCTAGTCGGGGTGTAGCTCAGCCAGGTTAGAGCGCCTGGTTTGGGGCCAGGAGGTCGGCGGTCCGAATCCGCCCACCCCGACCAGCCCGTCTCGCGCGCTGCCGGAATCCGCGGGGGGCCATGGGGAGCCTCCGCGGCCCGGTTCAAAGAGGCCGCTGTCCACTCACCAGGCGCGATGCCATAGGCAGGAACGCCGTCAGGAACGCCTGCAGGTTATCGGTGGCCAAGCGCGAGCGCTGCGTCTGCTCCGCCAGGATAGGGACCAACTCCGGATGCTCACGGACATATGGGAGGAAGCGCGAATAGTCGACGGAGCCGTCCTCGCTCACGAGTCCGGGGATCTCCGGGATATGATCGCCGGCCTGGTCTGAGACGACCCGCACGGCCAGGAAAGGGATCTTGCGCTGGGCGGCGGCCCTTCCCACCCAGAAGCTTTCCATCTCCACGACGTCATGCTCCATCCAGCCGTGCAGGTCGTTCTTCTCCTGAGGTGTCCAGGCGACGCTATCCACGGTGACGCATGAACCGCGGCGCGCCGGAAGTCCCAATGCCTCCGCCACCTGTTCCGCGGCCTCGATCAGAGCGGGGTCGCTCGTAGCCGGCCTGGCCTCTAAGGCAGACCCCCGTGCCTCAGCATGGTCCACGCGCTGGCAGAGGATGATGTCGCCGGCGCGGCGCTCGGCGTGTAAGCCACCCGCCGTGCCCACGGACAGGACGGCGGACGGCGATAGTTGCGGCAGGACAGCGGCGACGCATTGTTGGGCGCGCCGCCCCATGCCTGTCCGGCAGACGACCGCCAGCCCGCCACGCACCGCCGGGTAGCCGGCGATCGTCGACTCCTCCCGGTCGGTGAAGCTGCCCAGGCAGGCCCCTACCTCCGACTCCATGGCGGCGAAGATCGCGATCATCCGGCGATACCTTTCTCCTTGTGCGCCTTCACGGCCCGCTCGATGGCCGAGCCAACGTAGCCGCAGTGTATCACGCACCCGTCGCAGCGGGGAGGCGGCGGATGAAGCGCGCTTTAGCTTGAGACACCAATTTGCCGCGCGCTGCCGGCGCTCGCCGCTATAATAGGCTGTGGAAAGGAATCGACCCGGGGGCGGTTGAAGCCAGCGGTCGGCCCGGACCAAAGTGTCATGTATGTAGACCCGGATGAGGTGAGCCGCTCCTTCCCCTGGGTGAAGGAGCTGTGGCTGTTCGGTGGCGCAGATCCGGGCGCGGCGCCTAACGGCGCCCTCGATCTCCTGGTGGTCTCGGCTGTCCCGCCCAAGGAGGTCCTCCCAGGCCAGCGCAACCGCCTGCTGGCCCGGCTGCAGGCCGGCAGCGACCGCCGCATCGAGCTCCGCCTCACCACCAGCGAGCAGCTGGCCAGGTGGCTCTGCCGTAACCGCCGTTTCACGACATCCTTCCGCAAACGGGCGGTCAAACTGTTCGAGCGCCCGGCCGGCACGCCGCGCAGCCCCCAGCCGTGACCAAGGAGCCCGTCCTCACCCCGCCGAAGGACCGTGCGGCGCTGGTCCCCGCCTACCTCCGGCGCCGGGCCGAGGTCTATGCTCGTCACCCCCTGGTGCGGCGGCCGCGGCTGCGGTTCCGCTTCGCCGGTTTTGCCGGCGTGCGCGCAGGACAAAGGGTCCTGGACGTGGCCACGGGCCCCGGCTACAACGCCTTCGCTTTCGCCCGCCGGGCCGCGGCCGTGACCGGCGTCGACGCGGCGCCCGAACTGCTGGAGATCGCCCGCCGCCAGGCAGCCCGCCGGCGCTTGGCCAACGTCGCTTTCTCGGAGGCCGATCCCGCCTCCCTCCCCTTCCCGGATGGAAGCTTCGACCTGGTTACCGCGAGCGGCGCCGTCCACCACTTCGCGTCTCCCGCCCAGGTGTTCTCGGAGATGGCGCGGGTCTGCGCGCCCGGCGGCACGGTCGCCATCGAGGACGTCGTCGCCTCCGAGCAGGACGTCCGCGCCCGCTACCACAACCGTCTGGAGCGGCTGCGCGACCGCTCCCACCGCCGCTTCCTCCCTTTGAGCGAGCTCCTCGCCCTGCTGGGCTGGCAGGCGCTCCTGGTGCGCAGGGTGCAGGTCCAGGATTCCATCCGCGAGTTCAACGAGTGGGTGGGCGTAACGCGTCCGCCTGTGCGGCGGGCCGAGCACATTCGCCGTCTCCTCCAGGGCGCCGTGGAACACGACCTGAGCGGCCTCAACATCCAGCCAGCGGACGATACCTTTTTCTTCGTCCAGGAGGTCGCCTGGGTGCTGGCCGTGAAAGCCGAATAGGCGTGCGGGACGTCGTTGATGGCCCGGGCGTGGTGCGCACAGACACTTGAGGAGGTGTTGCTTGCGCTTGCGGTTGCTGCTTGCCTTATCGATGATGGCGTTCCTGGTTCTGGTGGCCGCCTGCGGCGGCGATTCTCAGCCGATCACAACCGCCAGGCCCCGGACCAGCGGCGCCCCGACTCCCTCCGGTGGCGGGGCCCTGCCGGGCGATACGTTCCTCACCTTTGACAGCCAGCGCTACGTACTGCGAGAGGTCATGGCCGACCCGACCATCCCCGCCAGCGACTTCACGGAGATCGGCGCCGCCAGCCAGGCGGACATCGATTACGTGGGCGAGCTGAAGGTCTACCGCCGCCAGGGAGACAACGTCTTCCTGTACACATACTCGCCCCCGGCCATTGTCGGCGGCCAGGAAGATGCCGTGCCGGCCGCCTGGCTCCGTTGGGAGCGGGCACCCTAGCCTGTCCACTCGTGCGTAGGCCCAGCCGTCGCGCCCCCGCGCCTGAGGTGTATCATTGAGGTGGCAGGCCGGCCTGCCGCTACGCGGGGGAGTTGATAAAGTGGAGGTGGGCTGTGACTACGAGCTTCCTGAACTACATCGACGGCAAGTGGGTCCTCCCCA
>JACPQO010000151.1 GCA_016190405.1 Chloroflexota bacterium
GTGTTCCGCAACGTGGGCTTCAGCGGCGACTTCGGCGGCTCGTACTTCCTGCCCCGCCTTGTCGGCATGGAGAAGGCCCGCGAGCTGTACCTGACCGGCGAGATCATCGGCGCCGAGGAAGCGCTGCGCATCGGCATGGTCAGCCGCGTGGTTCCCCACGAGAAGCTGGAGGAAGAGACGATGGCCCTGGCCTCCCGCATCGCCAGCGGGCCCACCCTGGCCTACGCCCGCATGAAGGAGAACCTGATCCGCTCCGAGTCCTGCGACCTGCTGACGCTGCTGGACCAGGAAGCGCTGAACATGACGCTCTCCGGCACGACGCGCGACCACCTGGAGGCCGCCCGCGCCTTCGTGGAGAAGCGGCAGCCGACCTTCGCCGGCGAATAGCCGCGAGCGGTCAGCCGTGCAGACCGGAAACTTTTGCGGCTTCGAGCTCGCGCTGGACGAGCGGGGCGTCGCGCTCATCACCTTCAACCAGCCCGAGCGGCTGAACGGGATGACCCAGGGGATGAAGCGCGACCTGGTGGAGACGCTCGTCCAGGCCCAGATGGACGACGCGGTGCGCGTGGTCGTCTTCACCGGCTCCGGGCGGGCCTTCTCCGCCGGCGACGACATCAGCGGGCGCCCGCGCGACAGCCAGGGGGCCACGGCCCTGGTCCCCGAAATCGGCCCGGGGCATCAGGATGCCATCGGCACCTACGAGGGCCTGCGGGTGATCTCGCAGGCCCTCAACCTGGCGGTGCGCAACCTGGACAAGCTCACGATCGCCGCCGTCAACGGCGTGGCTATCCAGACCGGCCTCTCCCTGGCCCTGGCCTGCGACTTCCGCATCGCGTCCACGGAGGCGCGGCTGGGCAGCGGCACCCTGCGCTTCGGCCTCATGCCCGACGAAGGCGGCCAGTACCTGCTCGTCCAGCTACTGGGGGTCGCCGGGGCCATGGACTTCCTGATGCGCAACCGCATCGTCAGCGCCTCCGAAGCGCTGGCGCTGGGGCTGGTTCACGAAGTCGTCCCGCCCGAACGGCTCATGGACCGCACCATGGAGCTGGCCCGCGAATTTGCCGACGGCCCCCAGGTGGCCATGCGCCTGCTCAAGCGCAGCGTCTACAACGCGGCCGAGATGACCTTCCCCCAGGCCCTGGACGACATCGCCGCCAAGACCGCCGTCTCCGACCACCACCCGGACGCCCGAGAGGGCATCACGGCCTTCCGCGGGAAGCGCCAGCCGCGCTTCCCCTCCGCTCAACCGTAGGGGCGACCCCCTGTGGGCGCCCTGCGGGTCCGCTTGACACCACTCGATTCGCATGCTGTAGTGAAGCCCTAGTCAAGCGACGACGCCGGAGGGAGGGCGGGCAACCGATGAAGGCGTTGGCTACGTCCGTAGCAGGCAGGGCGCGCGGGTCGATACTTGCAACGACGTTGCTCGTGGCGACCGCGCTGGCCATTGCCGGATGTAGCGGCGGCCGGGAGCCCAGCGCGAGTACCTCGGCAGCGGCGCTGCCTACCACAGGTTCCCTTTCGCCGGCGGCGACGCGCGCTTCCACGGCGCCGTCCACCCCGACGGCTTCACCAACCCCGACCGCCGCGCCGACAGCCAGTCCGGGCCTCACATTGAGCGAGGCCGACCTGGAGCTCGCACTCCAGGCGGCTTTGCGGGATCTCGACGCGGCGACCGATCCCGAATGCCGGGCGCTGCAGAAGCTCTGCGTGTCCCCGCACCCCCCCAATTCGGGAGCGAGAGGCATCGCGCTCTTCAACGTATTCTATCCTCAAGGAGGCGGCAGCCTTCTGGTCATGGGAAAGGACGCTCTGGGCGAATGGCACTACTGGTTCACCACCCAGCACGCCCTCACCCCCCCGATCTACCTCCCGGGTGACATGCGCGTCTGCTCGGGCGGACCCGGCTTGAACGCGCGCTCCGAAGCCGACGTGAACGCCCAGAAGATCGAGACGCTGGCCGACGAGACTATCGTACGCGGTGAAGAGTTCGTCCTGACAGAGCCCGGAACTCAATTCGCCTTACTCGAGGAAGGATTCGGTAACGGCTGGTACCGTATCAGCTCGCCGGTCGAGGGCTGGGTGTACTCTCCGTACGTGTACTACCCGGAGGTGTCCGAAGGATGCCAGGGCCTGCCGCTCACCTGGTGACGTGGCGGCGCCCCGCGCCACGTTGTCGGCGGATTGTCAGCGCGCGGGAAGTGTAAGAGTGGCAGTGGGACAAGCAGGCGGTGATGGCCGGCTACGAGCTGACAGCCGAGGAGCGGGACGCCCTGCTCAGCGGCGATGAGACCGTTCTGCGCGCCGTCGGCGTTCGAGGAGTCGCCAGCCGCGCTTCCCCTCCGCCCAACCGTAGGGGCGACGCTCGCGGTCGCCCACGGCGTCGGGCGGTGGACCGTAGGGGCGAGGCATGCCTCGCCCTTACATGGCTTCGTTCCCTACAACGTTCCCCGTGTCATCGGTGATCAGCTTCCCCTTGCTCATATCCAGGAGCACCAGCCTGTTGCCCCACGGGTCTTGCACGACCACGCAGCGGCCAATCTGGATATCGAAGGGGCCTGCCACGAGCTTGCCACCGGCGTCGACGAATCGCCGCGCCGCCTCATCGGCCGATTCCACCAGCAGGTTCGCCTCCAGCTCCGGGCGTTCCGTCTGCAAGACGATTTCCGTGTCGCTGTCCGCCATCCTCAGCCCCGCCGCCGTCGCCGTCCGCCAGAGGAGCTCGTGGCCCAGACGATCGCGGTAGAACGCCAGCCCGGTCTCGATGTCGGGTACCGGAATCTGGAGGCAGTCCAGCTTACGGAAGAGGGGCCGCATATTGGTTGGCATGTCGGCCTCCGTGAAGCACACGTAGGGGCGCATCATGACGCGCCCCTACGGCACGATGTCGGCTGGCGTTACCCCAGCCGCTCGATCACCGTCGCCGTGCCCAGGCCGCCGCCGCAGCACATCAACTGCATCCCGTAGCGGCCGCCGCTGCGCTCCAACTCGTGGAGCAGCGTCGTCATCAGGCGGGCGCCGGTGGCCCCCAGCGGGTGCCCCAGGGCGATGGCGCCGCCGTTCACGTTCACCTTCCGCATGTCCGCCTTGATCTCGCGCTTCCAGGCCAGCACCACCGAGGCGAACGCCTCGTTGATCTCGATCAGGTCGATGTCCGACAGCGCCAGCCCGGCCTTGGCCAGCACCTTGGGCGTGGCCGTGATGGGGCCGGTCAGCATCAGCACCGGGTCGGAGCCCACCACCGCCTGGGCCACGATGCGCGCCCGCGCCTTCAGGCCCAGCTCCTCCGCCTTCTCCTTGGCCATCAGCACCAGGGCCGCCGCGCCGACCGTGAGCTGGCTGGAGTTGCCGGCGTGGTGGATGCCGTCCGGCCGGAAGGAGGGCTGGAGCGAGGCCAGCTTCTCCAGCGA
>JACPQO010000137.1 GCA_016190405.1 Chloroflexota bacterium
AGCCGGGCCACCTTCCCTGCCCCAGGCAGGACCGCTCCGTACACCTGCATAGGTACCCCCCTCTTGAGGCGTTTCATCCCTATACTGGTGTAACGCGATGTATCTGAACGAGCTCAGCCTAGTCCGCGAACCGCCACAGCCCGTGGCGCCGCGCCGACGCCAGCGCCGCGCGGTACTCCTCGCTGGTGATGCGGCGCGACAGCTCGCGGTAGCGCAGCGCCTTGTGCTCCGGCCGGTACTGCGCCATCACGTTCAGGTAGCTGTCCCGCGATACCCCCTCGGCGATGAACCGCATCACTTCTTCGGTCCCCGACAGCCCCTCGGGCAGCACCAAGTGGCGGATGATGAGCCCCCGTACCGCGATGCCGCCCTCGACCACAAGGTCACCCACCTGCCGGTGCATCTCCTTCACCGCCGCCCTCGTCCCGGCGTAATAGCCCTTGACGATGGAGAACTTCCCGGCGGTCCGCTCGTCCGAGTACTTGATGTCCGGCATGTAGATGTCGACGACGCCCTCCAGCAAGCGCAGCGCCTCCAGCGAGTCGTAGCCGCCGGTGTTGTACACCAGGGGCACGCGCAGGCCGCCATCGATGGCGTCGGGCATGGCCGCCAGAATCTGGGGCACGTATATCGTGGGCGAGACCAGGTTTACGTTGTGGCAGCCCATCTGCTGGAGCCGCAGCATCATCGCCGCCAGCTCCGCCGGCTCTACCTCGTGGCCCATGCGGAGCTGCGATATCTCCCAGTTCTGGCAGTACACACAGGCCAGGTTGCAGGAGGCGAAGAAGATCGTCCCGGAGCCGCCGGCCCCCACCAGCACCGGCTCCTCGCCGAAGTGCGGGTGATACGCGAAGACCATCGCTTGCGACCCCACCCGGCAGAAGCCGCGCCGGTCGTCCGCCGCCCGGTCCACCTTGCAGCCGCGGGGACAAACCCGACAGGGCATGCGCATCAGCTCCCAGGCGGCCTCGATGCGGCGCTGGAGCTCCTCGCGGTCCAGGTTCAAATAGGAGAGCCTCGTGGCCGTGACCATTCCATCAGCAGAATACCACCGATGACGCAGGCCACTGTAGGGGCGAGGCATGCCTCGCCCCTACACATCCGTCGCCAGATACAGGGGCGCCGTGGGGCAGCGGTCCCGCAGCGGGCAATCGGGGCATCGGGGCCGCTGGGCCCGGCACAGACGCCGCCCGTGCTTGATCAGCGATACGTGGAACGGGTAGACCTCCTCGGGCTCCAGCAGCGCCTCCAGCAGGTCGTGGGCCTGCGCCGCGCCCGCCTTCGCCGGCGCCAGCCCCAGCCGCTGCGACACCCGGTGCACGTGCGTGTCCACGGGCAGCGCCGGCCGCCCCAGGGCGAACATCAGGACGCAGGCCGCCGTCTTCGGCCCCACGCCCGGCAGCGAGCGCAGCCACTCTTTCGCGTCCGCCAGCGGCATCTCCCCCAGGAACGACAGGTCGAACGAGTTGACCCGCCGACACACCTCCTCCAGGACCGCTTTGATCCGCGGCGCCTTGATGCGGCCCAGCCCGCCCACCTGGATCTCCGCCGCGATCTCCACCGGGTCCGCCGCCATCAGTTGTTCCCACGTCGGAAAGCGCGACCGCAGCCGCATGAAGGCGCGACCGGAGTTGGCGTCCGAGGTGTTCTGCGAGAGGACCGTCAGCACCAGCTCCGTCATGGCGTCGCCGTGGGGGCGCCACACCGGCTCCCCATACAGCACCGACAGCCGCTCCACGATCTCCTTGGGCGAGAGGGTCTTCGGCGTCGACCGCGTGGTGGCCACTTCCGCCCCATTTTCGCCCCAAGGCGCGGCCGACGCCAGCGGCGAATTCGTGGTGCCCTCCAGTCTCAAAGCATATACTGGGAAGGCGGCGCGTTCGCCGCCCGAAAGGAGTTTCATGGCCGCCAAGCCCGTGCGCCTCACGGAGCTGGCCTCCTGCGCCGGTTGAGCCGGTAAAGCAGGGGCCGAAGCCCTGGCGCAGGTCCTGCGCTACCTCTCGGACAGGGTGACCGGCGAGCACCCCGGGCTGCTCGTCGGCCTCGCCATGCCCGACGACGCCGCCGTCTACAAGCTCAGCGACAAGCAGGCGGTCGTGCTAACTGTGGACTTCTTCGCGCCCCTGGTCGATGACCCCTATGAGTATGGCGCCATCGCCGCCGCCAACGCCCTCAGCGATATCTACGCCATGGGCGCCGAGGTCACCCTGGCCCTCAACATCGCCGCCTTCCCCGAGGACATGGCGCCGGAAACCATCGCCCAGATCCTGCGCGGCGGCGCTGACAAGGTAGCCGAGGCCGGCGGCGTCATCGCCGGCGGCCACACTATCATCGACGCCGAGCCCAAGTACGGCCTGTGCGCCCTGGGGCTCGCCCACCCGGACCGCGTCCTGACCAAGACCGGCGCCCGCCCGGGCGACATCCTCTACCTGAACAAGCCCCTGGGGACGGGCATCGTTACCACGGCCGCCAAGTTCGACAAGGCGCGCCCGGAGCACCTCCAGGCCGCGATCGAGAGTATGACCCGCCTGAACCGCCACCCCTCCCACATCGTGCGCGAGGTGCAGGCCCACGCCCTCACCGACGTTACCGGCTACAGCCTGCTGGGCCACGGCTACGAGATGTCAGTGGCTAGCGGGGTGGCCCTGCGCGTCGCGGCAGCGCGGGTGCCCGTACTGCCGGGGGCTCTCCAGTACGCCGGCCAGGGCATCGTCACCGGCGGCGCCGCCCGCAACCGCAAGTACCTGGAGGGGAAGGCCAGCTTCTCCGGCCAGGTCGCCGAGGCGCTGGAGCACCTCCTTTTCGATCCCCAGACCTCCGGCGGCCTGCTGTTCGCCGTCGATTCCGCCAAAGCCGAGGATATCGAGGCCCGCTTCGCCGCCGCGCAGCTCCCCGTCTGGCGCATCGGCGAGGTGATGGAGGGCGAGGGCGTGGAGGTGGTGGCGTGATCGGGCTCTACAACCGCGGTTGTGGAAAACATGACCGTGTGAGGCAAAGTCTTACAACAATACCTGCTTCTGCCCGACAGACAGCAGACGGAGGGGAGGCATAACCTAACGTGGGGAATTAGGAGAGAAATGACTCGCAGAGGTAGGCTGCCACCCGCCGCTTCCTGGCTACTCCGGGTAGCCATCCTGTTTTCTCTCGTCGTGGTCACCGTGCTGATGTCCACCGGGACGGCCGTCGCTCATAGCCCCAGGGGATATGCGATAGTGTACGAGTGGACAAACGGGTGGTTCAGGGGTGCTCAGGCGAGGATCGACACCGCAAACCCGGACCTTGGAAGCGGCGAGTTCACTAATGAAACTCTGTGGGCCATCGATACCGATACTTGCGGCGGCTTCAGTTGGGTGGAGGGAGGCTGGTCCAAGCGCGCGGAGTGGGGCGGGCAGCTCAGATACAAGTTCATGTACAAGATGCAACCAACATGCATATTCGCGAAATATAACATCTATGAGTCACCCCAGTACGGGTCCTGGCACACCTACCGAATTCAGTATTGCGACACGTGCGGCCCAAACGCGTACTGGTTTCTGTACATAGATGACGTCTGGAAGGCGGGCGTACTGACAGGATGGGTGTTCGCGGAGTACTTGGAATCCGGCGGTGAGGTTTTGCCCGAGGGGATCGCCATGGGGCCGGGAAACCTATGGTCCCCGAAGTACCAGAACCAGAACGGCGTCTGGACGAACTGGTACGGCCCAGACGACTGGCACTGCGACCCGCCCGAGGATCCAGCCTACAACGCATACTTCAATTCTGCTGCGGACCTCTACAACTGGGGATATGACCTGAGCGGACCAGGCTGCGTTAAGCTGTAAGGACCAGTAGATGAAGCAGCGTCTCGGTAGCGACCGGGCTTGGCGGATAGCCGGATCTGCCCTTGTCGGCGGGCTCCTGCTCCTCGCATACGCCTGCGGTGGGGCCACGCCAGAGTCAGCGCCACACCAAGAGAGGGGTGCCGTGGCAGAGGGGCCGGCCTTCCCGGCGTTCGAACGGACGGGGCAGTACCGCGCCACGGACCAGAACATAACACTGGTCGTGCATGCCTTCGGGGTCTACCCGCCGCAGATGCACTTTATCTACAGCCTGACGGGCCTGCCTCAACAGGTGGCCGGCACGGACCTGGCCCTCAGCGACGACCTGGGACGGGAGTACCAGGTCCGGCAGAACGCCATCCTGGGGCAGTCAGACGGTGTCGCGCTGGGGGTCCTCATCACCGAGCCCTACAAGACCAGGGGATCCACCCTCTACCTACGGGGCGCCTCCATTACCTTCAAAGGTGGGGAGACCCTCAAAGGCGACTGGTCGTTCCCGGTGCTGGGGAACAACTCCCCCGAGGAGGACGTCGGCATGGAAGGCGGCCGGGTGGCGCCCGAAGTGGTAACCGTGGGCGATAGAACCCTCGCCCTCGCCGGGCCCCCAGGGGCACTTTCCGCTGCGCATCCCCCGGGGGGGTCTATTGAAGAACTACTCGTTTACTACTCTGGCACCACTAGCAGGATCCACGGCCTTGTCGACCCAAACGGGACAAGCAGGCCCCTGACGCCCCAGGAGCTGCGGGATATCATGGGCTCTAACGCTGGCGGACCGCTGCCAGCGGAACCCGGTTTCCCGCGTTGGGACGATAGCAACCCGGGAACGGGCGACGCGATCTACCCGCCACCTCCCGGCTTCCCCCGCTGAGGGGCAGCGGCTGCATGCGCGGGTACCTGTACCTGGCGCTCCTGATGCTTCCGGGTTGTCTTGCCCTGGCATCAACCGCGTGCAGAGACGGGAGCCCTGGCGGCGCCGGCGTTTCCCAAGCCGAGCAGCAGGCCCTGGAGCTTGCGGCGGACGCCGCCCGCAGCGAGGGTGTCCTCGAGGGCGATCCCTCGGACATCTCCGCCGAGAGGATGTCGCTGGCGGAGGCAGAGCGGCGGCTGGTGGAGTGGGGAGCTACGCTGGCCCAGATCGCCAACTACCCGCCGCCGGAAACGGCGGTCTGGCTGGTCGTCATCCGTGGCCGTGGATACCAACCCGGGCCGCCCCCCTTCCAGCCAAAGCTGGAATGCCTTGAGGTTCGCGTCATAATCCTCGAAGACCCGCCGCGCGATCTGGCCTTGTTCGGCCGGCCGGTTGAGGAATGCTGACAGCCGCCGGGCTCCCCGTCTGGCGCGTGGGTGAGATCCCTCAAAGGCGAGGGTGTCCGGGTTGTTGCGTAGGGGCGCAGCATGCTGCGCCCCTACATCCGTTTATCCGTTCCTATCCGTTGTCGAATTCCAGCCGCATGGCGTGCAGCATCTGGCGGAGCTGGGGCATCGTGGAGACGCCCCGGTACTGGAACGACTGCCGCACCGCCGGCTCGAAGTCCTCCAGCCGGCACTCCCGGAACCCGTAGCGGGCGAAGAACGAAGCCGCGTGCATCGTGAACAGGTACACCCGCTGCACGCCCCGCCGCCGCGCCTCTGCCAGCGCCGCCTCCGTCAGCCGCCGGCCCTGCCTGCCGCCGCGCAACTCCGGCGCCACGACTACGGACCGCAGCATGGCTGCTTCGCCATACACTTCCAGGCCGGCGCTGCCGACGGCGCGTCCCCCTTCCTCCAGCACGAAGAACGTCTCCAGGTGCTCACGAATCTGATAGGGCGGCAGGCCTTCCGCCGACAGCAGCAGCTCGATCTGCGGGATGTCGCCTTCGCGCGCCGGCCGCAGCGTCGGACGGCCGTGCTCAGGTGGGGACGGGCGCCGGCGGTCAGACACTTGGCGTCGTCGGAGAGGATGCTTCTTCCCGCTCATGGTGAGGTATCGAACCACGAGTGGGAGCACGAGGCCCGCATGCGAAGCTCAACTTGCCGCTCATCCTTCGATACCTCAGGACGAGCGGGAAGCTGCGTGGTCGGTCACCACCCATGGTCCCACCCCTCACGTCATCGCTCGCAGCAGCCGGATCCGCTCCTCCACCGGCGGGTGGGTGGCGAACAGGTTGTTAATAAAGCTTTCGTGGCCCTTAAGGGGGTTGGCGATGTACAGATGGGCCGTGGCCTTGTTGGCGACCTCCAGCGGCTCCGGGTCCTTCGATATCTTGTCCAGGGCGGCGGCCAGCGCCTCTGGGTCCCGGCTCAGCAGCGCCCCCGAGGAGTCGGCCAGGTACTCCCGCTGCCGGGAGACGGCCAGCCGCATGACCGTGGCCGCCAGCGGCGCGATGATGATGAACAGCAACGCGCCCACCAGTATCAGCAGCCCGATGGCCCCGCCACCCTTGCCGCGGTTACGGGAGCGGGCGCCGGCGCCGTACCAGGTGAAGCGCAACAGGAGGTCCGCCAGCAGCGCCACCAACCCCACCATCACGGCCAGCAGGGTCATGATGCGGATATCGTAGTTGCCGATGTGGGACAGCTCGTGGGCGATGACCCCTTGCAGCTCCCGCCGCTCTAGCTTGTCCAGCAGCCCGCGCGTGGCCACCACGTGGGCGTTGTTGGGGTCGCGGCCGGTGGCGAAGGCGTTGGGCGCGCTGTCCTCGATGACGTAGACCTTGGGCATCGGCAGCCCGGCGCCGATGCACAGGTTCTCCACCGCCCGGTGCAGCTCCGGCTCCTCTTCCTTGGTCACCTCATGCACGCCGGAGATGCCCAGCACGGTGGCCGGCGCCGCCACGTACATGATGAACCCGATGGGCAGGGCGATGACCGCCGCCCCTATGGCGAACGTCGCGGTTGTGGCGGCCAGGTCCTCGCTGGCTGTCCCGGCGTAGGCCGCCAGGAAAGCCCCCACCGCGGCGAAGAAGGCCGCGAAGAAGGCGACAAACAGCGCCATGAGCACAATGGTGCTGCGCCGGTTAGCGTCGATCCGGTCGTAGACCAGGACCCGCTCTTGGGGAATCTGCGCCATCAGGGTGCGCGAAGGGCTAGTCGCGCTTGCCGCCGCTGAAGTCTACGTGGACCTCCTCGCGCGCCTCCTCTTCGGCCTCGAAGAATTCGGCCGGCTGGAAGTTGAACATGTTGGCGATCATCACGCTGGGGAACACCTGGATGCGGTTGTTGTAGCTCAGCACGTTGGTGTTGTAGAACTGCCGCGCGAAGGCGATCTTCTCCTCGATGTCCGATAGCTCCGCCTGGAGCTCGCGGAAGTTCTGGGCGGCCTGCAGCTGCGGATAGTTCTCCGCCACGGCGAACAGGTGGCGCAGGGCGCCGGTCAGCATGTTGTTGGCTTCGGCGGCCCCCTTGATGTCGCCCGCCTGCTCCAGGGCCGCCCGCGCCCGCGTCACCTCCTCGAAGGTCTCCCGCTCGTGCTCGGCGTACCCCTTGACCGTCTCCACCAGGTTGGGGACCAGGCTGGCCCTCCGCCGTAGCTGCACGTCGATCCCCGACCAGGCCTCTTTCACCCGGTTGCGCGACCGCACCAGGCCGTTATACATGCCCACCATCACGAAGGCCATCAGCACGACGACGCCGACGATGACCGCGACGATGATGACCGTTGTCATGTGGTCCTCCCTTCGGCAAGCTCCGGACAGGCCCCGGCCGTCGAGGGTCTATAGAGTAAAACGGTCGAGACGCCTAATTGTAGCACGGGAAAGTACTCCAGGCTCCGGCGGCGAGGGTAGGGTGGGTGGCGCCAATTTACGTTCTGTGCCAACAGGCGATGTGTATTGGCCCGACCGCAGCTTGAAAGCCTGTCCTGAGCGCAGCCGAAAGGCTGCGGCATCGATAGCCTCTCGCATGCCACATCTTTCAAGGTGTGGTGGTGCATTACCAGAGGGCAAATTGGCGTGACATTAACCCGTTGACCCCTTGACCCACTGACCCCTTGACCCTTGACCCCTGACCCTTGACCCTTATCTCATGGCCACACGCGTCCACGACTTCATGTCGCTGGTCCTGGAGCGGACCACAGACCTGCTGCCGGAGGACCGGCGCCGCTTCACCGCCCGCATCCGCTTCGTCTGGCTCCAGCTCCACTATCACACCCCGGCCGTCCACTACGAGGTGTGGCTCACGCGCAAGACCGGCCGCATCGAGATCGGCCTCCACTTCGAGGGGCCGCGGGAGTTCTCCTACCGCTGGGCGGAGGTCATGGCGCCCTACATGCCGGAGATCCAAGCGCACCTCGGCCCCCAGGTGGAGCTCGAGGAGTGGACCTCGGCCTGGACGCGCCTCCACCAGACGCTGCCCTACGACCCTCTCTCGGAGCCGCTCGCCGAGGAGGTGGCCCGCCGTCTGGCCGACACCATCGCCGTCCTCCAGCCCATCGTAGAGCGGGAATTGCCCGCCTTCCCCAAGGAGCTGGAGTCGGTGGAGCCGACGCGGCCGTTGGGCAGCCGGCGCTTCGGCGGGCGGCGGCGCCGCCACCGTGGCTAGTTAGCGCCCGCCGGCGACCGCCTCGCGCATCCGCGCGATCATGCCCAGGGACCCTGCCCGGTCGCCCAACACGCCCAAATCGAGGCGCACGTCCTTAAGGGGTTGGCTCATGGCCAGGGCCTGCATCGTCGTCCGGGCCTGCTCCATCAGCAGGTCACCGGCGCGGGCGACTCCACCGCCAATTAAGATGACTTCCGGATTGAAGATGTTAACGTAGCTGGCCAGCGCGATCCCCAGGTAGTGTCCGGCCAGTCGGAACGCCTCCCGGCTGGCCACGTCGCCCAGATCCACCGCCCGCTTCATCATCTCGGCCGTAACCGGGCCCTCGCGCCCCCGTAGCTCCGCCAGCACCTGCGATTCGCCCCCGGCCACCAGTTCCTCGCCGCGCCTGGCGATGGCCGTCCCTGAGGCGAAGGCCTCCAGGCAACCGCGGGCGCCGCAGCCGCAGGGCGGGCCGTGCGGGTCGATCATCACGTGTCCCAGCTCGCCGGCGGCCCCGCTCTTCCCCCGATATAGCTTGCCGTCGACGATAATGCCGCCGCCGACGCCGGTGCTCACGGTCAGGTACAGCATGTGGAGCGTGCCCTGGCCGCCGCCGAAGGCGTGCTCCCCCAGCGCCGCCGCCGTGGCGTCGTTCTCCAGCCACACCCTCACCCCCAGGCGGCCGCTCATGATCTCCACCAGCGGCACCTCGTGCCAGCCCGGAAGCTGCGGCGCGCTGGGCACCACCCCTCGCCTGACATCCACCGCCCCCGGCGAGGCGATGCCCACTCCCTTCAGCTCGCTCAACTTGGCTCCCGCCTGCGCCGCGGCCGCCACCAGCGATTCCACCATGCGGGTAAGCACCGCCTCCAACCCCTCCTCCGTGCGGGAAGGGCGGATGTCCTCGCCGTAGACCTGGCCCTGGAGGTCTGCCACCAGGGCGCGCACCTTGGTGCCGCCCAGGTCAAGGGCGCCGTAGAGGGCGGGACGGTCCGCCATGGCATCAAGCGACTGGACTAAGATGACTTAACCGCCTCGGCGCCAGCGGTGGAAGATGCTACTGAGCAATTCTCTTGCAAAACGCCTGGATGCGTAGCAAGAAGAGAATGTGGGCCAGGCTTCACTGGATAGCAAGGCATGCACATGGTAAAGACCAGTCCTACATCCGCCGCAGCGTTGTCACGGCAGCCGAAACCCCCAACATCCAGAACGACATGGGAAGACCGATCACGGTTAAGCCTAGGACCCACGCCAGTTCCAACCACAGGAGACTGAACCACCAGCCAATAAGCACGAAGTAGACGGCACGCACCCAGAAGCCACGCTGTTCGACGTCGCGCCTCACGATGACCGTGCCACGCTCAGTGTGGAATGCCTCGATGTCATGGGCCATTGGCCTGAGAGTGAAGACTTGAGGAAGCCGATTCAACAACCAAAGCCCAAGAGGGAGGGTCAATACAAGTAGGTTCGCAACCCATGCAACCAACAGGACAATCTGGCCCAACCACCAGCCGATAAAGATAAACCAGAGAGCCCGAACGAATATGTTCGGCCTCTCAGAATACGGCGTGGCTTCCAGAACTGGCCGCTGGGACACAGGGGTGCCTCGTTCACACGCTTGGCGAAATACGCCAAGATTGTACCACCCGTGTTGAGGTTATCAACTGCAGGGACAACGCTTAGACGAGTCTGTCTCGGCCCCACACTTACGCTGAGAAAGCCCTGCCGCCCCGGGCTAGCCCGCAACGGCCCCACAATCTTGCCGAGGTGCGCCTCAGCCGCGCGACCAGAGGGTGTGATAGTTGTTGCCTAGCAGGGCGTCGCGGACGGCCTCTCGCTCCAGCCGCTCCACCTCCACAAACGCCCGCTTCACGGCCCGCGCCGCCTCCCGCCGCTCGCCCGCGTCGACGCGCTGGCGGACCCGCTCCACCAGCCCGCATTCGATCATGAAGCCGATGGAGTGGGGCCAGACGAAGAAGGTGAAGCGCTCCGGCACCCCGAAGCTGGGCCGGCGCTGCCCCAACCAGAAGAACCGCTCCTCCACGGTGCCCACCGGCTCCACCACCTCCACCATCGGCCCCTCCTCGCCGGAGCTGCGGGTGTCCACGATGAGCCGCTGCGGGAACAGCCGGAAGCCGACAGTGAATACGTCGCAGCTGTCCACCGCCTTGCGGACCTCGTCCAGGTCGATCATCACGCCGTTTTCAGTGAACACAACTTTCCCCCAAAGACCGCCTCCCCAAACCAGCAAACCAGGGAACCAACAAACCAATTATACCCTCCTGGCTCCTTAGTTTGTTGGTTTGTTGGTTTGTTGGTTTGTTGGTTTGTTGGTTCGGGGTGGTGACGCGGAGGGGCGGCGCTTTAATACATCTCCGAAGGCGAGGGCATCGCCGCCTGCTTCTTCTCCGGGATCTCGGCCACCAGGCAGTTCGTGGTCAGCACCATGGCCGCGATGCTCACCGCGTTCTCCAGGGCGGACCGCGTTACCTTCACCGGGTCCACGATGCCGCGCTCCACCATGTCGCTGAAATCGTCTTTCGCCGCGTCGTAGCCCTGGCCCTTCTTCAGCCCCTTCACCTTCTGCACGATGACCGAGCCGTCCTGGCCCGCGTTGATGGCGATGCGGCGCAGCGGCTCCTCCAGGGCCCGGCGCAGGATGTTTACGCCGGTCTGTTCGTCGGCCTCCATCTTCACCTTGTCCAGCACCGGCAATGCGTTCAGGTAGGCCACGCCGCCCCCGGACACTATCCCTTCCTCCACGGCCGCCCGCGTGGCCTGCACGGCGTCCTCCACCCGGTGCTTGCGCTCCTTCAGCTCCGTCTCCGTGGCCGCGCCCACCTTGACCACCGCCACGCTGCCGCCCAGCTTGCCCAGCCGCTCCTGGAGCTTCTCGCGGTCCCAGTCGGAGGTGGCCTCGTCGACGGCCACCTTGACGGCGCGGATGCGGCCCTGGATGTCGGCGGCCTTCCCTTTCCCCTCGACGATGGTAGTGTCTTCCTTGGCCACGACCACCTTGCGAGCGTGCCCCAGGTTTTCGACCTGCACGGCGTCCAGGCGCCGTCCCAACTCGTCGCTGATCACCTCGCCGCCGGTCACCACGGCCAGTTCGGCCAGGTTGACATTGCGCCGGTCCCCGAAGCCCGGGGCCTTGACGGCGCACACGTTGAGGGTGCCCCGCAGCTTGTTCACGGCCAGGGTCGCCAGCGCCTCACCGTCGCAGTCGTCGCAGATCACCAGGAGGTTCTTGCTGCCGCCCTGGAGCACCTTCTCCAGCACCGGCAGGATATCGTTCACAGCGGAGATCTTCTTGTCGGTAATCAGGATGTAGGGGTCCTCGATAACGCACTCCATGCGCTCCGGGTTGGTGATGAAGTAGGGGCTGATGTAGCCGCGGTCGAAGTTCATCCCCTCCACGTACTCGACCTCGGTGCGGATCCCCTTGGACTCCTCGACAGTGATGACGCCGTCCTTGCCGATCTTCTCCATCACTTCGCCGATGAGCTCGCCGATCTCGGGGTCGTTATTGGCGGAGATGGCGGCCACCTGCGCCATCTGCTGGCGGGTGGTCACGGGGATGGAGTTGGCTTTGATCGCGCCGACGATCTTCTCGGCGGCCTTCTCGATGCCGCGCTTGATGGCCATGGGGTTGGCCCCGGCCGCCACGTTCTTCAGCCCCTCGTGGACGATGGCCTGGCCCAGCACGGTGGCGGTCGTGGTGCCGTCGCCAGCGATGTCGTTGGTCTTGGAGGCGATCTCTTTGGCGAGCTGGGCCCCGATGTTCTCGAAGGGGTCCTCCAGCTCGATGTCCTTGGCGATAGTGACGCCGTCGTTGGTTATGGTCGGCGAACCGAACTTCTTCTCCAGGACTACGTTGCGGCCCTTGGGGCCCAGGGTGATCTTCACGG
>JACPQO010000136.1 GCA_016190405.1 Chloroflexota bacterium
GATGCAAGGGGTGGGCAAGGACGTGGAGGAGGCCCTGGCGGTCATGGAGGAGCTCCAGGAGCAGATCGGCGAGGGGGCGCCGGCGGCGGGCAACCCGGCGAAGCAGGTGGCGCGCCGGCTGCACGGCAAGCTGCCGGTAATCTACGGCGCCGGACTGCTGACCGAAGCCGCGCACCGCTGGAAGACGCAGCTCAACGAATCGGCGAAGGCTTGGAGCTTCTACGAGGAGCTACCGGAGGCCAACCACAACGCCATCATCGGATACGAGTTGCCGGCGGCGATCGTCCGCGCCACCGCCGTTGTTTTCCTGGATTCGGACCTGATACACCCGCGCGTGAAGCTGCGCTACGAGTTCACGCGGGGGATGCTGGAGAAGGCCGGCGTGGACGTGATGACGGTAGCCGCGCGGGGCCGGAGCGCCCTGGCCCAGATGCTAACGGCGGTCCTGTTCGGCGATTACGTGAGCTACTACCTGGCGATGCTCAACGGGGTGGACCCGACGCCGACGACGGTGATCGACAACCTGAAGGCCTGGCTGACCCAGCAGACGTAGCGCCGTCGCCGGGCGCATCGCGAACAAGTTGTGGAATTTCTTGTGTAGTATAATGTGGAACGACCATGGCGAGTAAGAGCAAGATCATCCAGGTGCCGGTCCCCGAGAAGCTGCTGCGAGAGCTGGACGAGCTGTCCGAAAAGCGCGGCCAGTCGCGCTCGGCTCTGATCAGGGAGGCGTGTGCGGAGTACATGGCCAGCCTTGAGGAGGCAGAGGCCGTCCAGCGATACATTCAGTCATACGTTGAGATGCCCGAGACGGAGGAGGAAAAGCAGTGGGGCGAGCTCGGGGCTCAACTCGCGGCCGAAGTCTGGGGCGAGGAGGACTGGAGCGAAGAGTACGCGGCAGACATGGCGGAGCGGGATGCAACGAGGTGAGGTTTGGTGGGCCCGATTGCCCCTTCCAACCAAAGCGCGACCTGTTCTCCTGCTTTCTCGCCAGGAGATCTATTCCCGCCGCGGCTACGTGACTGCCGCTCCTGTGACTCGAACCTTCAGGCCAATTGCTTCCCATGTATCGTTGGGCCCTGCGGAAGGCCTGCGCAGCGCGTCGGTCGTTAACCTTGATAGCATCATGACAATCAACAAGCGCCTCCTTGAGCGCCGAATCGGTGAGCTCTCCGCCGCCAAGATGCATGAAGTAGAAGAGGCGATCCGGTTCGCGCTCCAACTGGCGCCGTACGCACGCTGAGAAGCGGTCGCCTTGGCACCGGGGCGCGCTTACCGCTTGGTGTACTGCGGGGCCTTGCGGGCGCGCTTGAGGCCGTACTTCTTGCGCTCCTTGACGCGCGGGTCGCGGGTGAGGAAGCCGCCCTTGCGCAGGGCGGGCCGAAACCGCTCGTCGAAGGCGACCAGGGCGCGGGCGATGCCGTGGGCCAGGGCGTCCGCCCAGCCGCCGACGCCGCCGCCGGCGACCTTGGCCTGCACGTTGAACGTCTCGCCCAACTCCGACAGGGCCAGGGGCTCCCGCACCTTGTTCTGGTGCACCAGGCGGGTGAACACCTCCATGAACGGCTTGTTGTTGACCATTATCGCGCCGGAGCCGGAGTAGAGCCGCACGCGGGCCACGGTGGTCTTGCGGCGGCCGGTGCCGTAGTAATAGGCGCCGGTCTGCGGCGGGGCGGCTTCGGGAGCGGGGTCTTGGGTCATGACGACTTCTCCGTTTCAGGGGCTATCGGGGCCAGCGCTGCCGCGGCAGGCCGACGCTTGCGGGAGGCGTTAACCTGGGCCTCGTGGGGGTGGTCCGGGCCGGCGTAGACCTTCAGGTGGCGGAGCTGCGCGCGGCCCAGCCGGTTGCGAGGGAGCATGCCGCGCACGGCCAGCTCAATGACGCGGGCCGGCCGCCGGGCCATGAGGTCGGCCAGGGTGGTCTCCTTCAGGCCGCCCATGTAGCCGGTGTGGCGGTAGTAGACCTTATCGGCCAGCTTGTTGCCGGTGATCCGCACCCTCTCCGCGTTGACCACCACCACGAAGTCGCCCATGTCCAAGTGCCGCGCATAGGTGGGCTTATCCTTCCCCATGAGGAGGCCGGCCACCCGGCTGGCCAGGCGGCCCAGGGGCTGGCCGGTGGCGTCGATCACCTGCCAGCCCTTATCGATCTCTTTCCCTTTAAGGCTGTATGTCCTCATCCGTTTCATCATCGAACAACCCACTTTCGTAGCGAACCTTGATCAGGCAGAGCCCTGTCGCCGGCGCCGTAAAGGCAGCCGCCCCGGGCCTCGCCTCCCGCAGCAGGGCGGCGAACTCAGCGTCCGACCGCTTGCCCAAGCCCACCTCCACCAGGGCGCCCGCCAGACGCCGCACCATCCGCGGCAGGAAGGCGTTGGCCTCGATGTCGAAGACGACGAGCCCCTTGGTCCGGCGCAGCGAAGCGCCGCTCACCAGCCTCTCCGTCCGGCGTCTGCCGGCCAGCGACGGCTGGGTGAAGGCGGCGAAGTCGTGCCGGCCCGTTAGGTGGGCGACGGCGGCCTTCATGGCGTCGATGTCCAGGCGCTGGGGCACGTGCCAGACCAGGCGCCGCAGGAGGGCCGGTCGCTGCTGCCCCACATGGACGGTGTAGCGGTATCGGCGGCTGAGCGCCTGGCGGCGGGGATCGAACGACAGGGGCACTTCGGCCGCCGCCCGCACGGCGACGTCGCTCCGCAGCAGGGCGTTGAGCCCCCGCAGGACGGTCTCGCAGGAATGCCGGCTGGCGGTCAGGAAAGAGGCCACCTGCCCTCTGGCGTGCACCCCGGCGTCGGTGCGGCCGGCCAGGGCCACCCTTATAGGTTCGCCTGTTAAGCTGCTGAGGGCCCGTTCCAGCGAGTCCTGTACGGTCGGCGCGTTCTTCTGGTACTGGGAGCCCCCGTAGGCCGTCCCATCGTACTCGACGAGGAGGGCCAGCCGGCGGACGGGCGCTTCCCCTTGCATTCGGCACGGCGGTCCCGGATCTGCGGGAGCCGAGGCCCTATGCCTCCCCCTCGATCAGCTCCAGTTGGGCCATGTGCGCCCCGTCGCCCAGGCGGGGGCCCAGCTTGACCATGCGACTGTATCCCCCCGGGCGATCGGCGTAGCGCGGGGCCAGGTCGTCGAACACCTTGGCCACCACCTTCTTATCATAGACGAAGCGCAGGGCCAAACGGCGCGCGTTAAGGTCGCCGCGCTTGCCCAGGGTGATGACCTTTTCGGCCAGCCCGCGCACCTCCCGCGCCTTGGCCTCAGTGGTGATGATCTTCTCGTGGCGCAGCAGGTCCGTCACCAGGTTGCGGAACAGGGCCAGGCGGTGGTCCGTAGGGCGGCCCAGCTTGCGGCCGTCGACGCGGTGGGCCAAGGCTACCCCTCCCCCTCCTCAGCGCCGCCGACCTCACCGGTGAGCTCCAGGAGCTTGCGCTTCCACTCCGGGATCTCCTCTTCGCCCTCCTCGCCGGTTGCCGCGGCCGCGGCGGCCTTGGCCGCCTTCTCCTTCTTGGTCGGCTTCTGGCGGCGGGCGGCTACCTGCGGCTCGGCCACGGGCTCCGGCTCGCCCGCTGCGGGCGCGGCGGCGGGCTCTTCGACGGCGGCGGGGGCCGGCTCGGCGGCGCGGCGGGCCATGATGGGCATCTCCTCCTCGCCCAGGGGCGGCGCCTCCATCAGCTCCTCCTCCAGCCGGTCAGCCAGGAGGAGACCGAGCTGGTCCAGCCGGGCCCTCAGCTCGTCGTAGGACTTGCGGCCGAAGTTGCGCAGGGCGAGCAGCTCCTCCTCGCTTTTCTCCAGGACCTGCCCCACGGTCATAAGTCCGCTGCGGCGCAGGCAGTTGTAGGCGCGCATGGAGAGCTGGAGGTCCTCGATGGGCATGCCGTACTGTTCGGGGGTGAGAACGATGCCGGCGCCCAGGCCGCGCTCCACCATGGGCAGGGCCGGCCGGCCCATCTGGGAGAACAGCTTGAACTGGTCCACCAGGATATCGGCGCTGCGGCTGACGGCCTCGACGCCGTTTATGGTGCCGTCGGTCCAGACCTCCATGGTCAGCTTATCGTAGTTTGTGGCCTGGCCGACGCGGGTGTGTTCCACCCTATAGGTGACCTTGCGGACGGGCGAGAAGATGGCGTCCACCGGGATGACGCCGATGGGCAGGCCATCGGTCTGGCCGGCGGGCACGTAGCCGCGGCCAATCTCGACATTGAACTCCACGTGCAGCCGCCCGTCCGGGGAGTCGACGGTGGCCAGGTAGAGGTCCGGGTTGATGATCTGATAGTGCTCGGGGACCTGGATATCGGCGGCGGTGATGACGCCGTCGCGGCCGGTCACGTCCAGGAAGAGGGTCGCGGGCCGGTCCGAGAGGGCGCGCAAACGGAGCTCTTTAACGTTGAGGATGAACTCTATGGTGTCCTCCTTGACGTTGGGAATGGTCGAAAATTCGTGCTGCACGCCATCGATGCGCACGGAGGTGACGGCCGCCCCCGGCAGCGAGCTGAGGAGCACGCGCCGGAGGGCGTTGCCCACAGTGGTGCCGAAGCCGGGGGGCAAGGGAGCGGCAACTATGCGAGCGTAGTCGTCGCCGCCCTCCTCCACCGAGATCTGGGTGTCATCCGATGGCTGGGCCTGCGGGGTCACGTAAGACCCACCTCCCTGGTAAACCTGCTGTTCTAGCATCTGCATCCCCTACCGCGAGTAGTATTCGACAATGGTGGCCGGGTTGAACTTGGCGCCGATCTCTTCCATCTCCGGCAGGGCCAGGACGCGGCCGGTCATGGTGCCAGCGTCCAGGCTAAGCCAGGAAGGAACGGTCCTGGCGCCCACCTGCTCCTTGACCACGTTGAACGGTTCGGAGTTCTGGCCGCGGCCGGTCCAGGCCAGGTTGTCGCCGGGCTTGAGGACCTGCGAAGGGATGGCGGCCTTGCGTCCGTTGGCGCTGATGTGGCCGTGCAGCACCAGCTGCCGGGCCTGCGCCCGGGAGTCGGCGAAGCCGAGGCGGTAGACGACGTTGTCCAGGCGCAGCTCCAGGGTGCGCAACAGGTTTTCGCCGGTAACGCCGTGACGGCGCACAGCCTCCTCGTAGTAGCGCCGGAACTGCCGCTCCAGGACGGCGTAGACGGCGCGGGCCTTCTGCTTCTCGCGCATCTGGAGGCCGCGGTCGGAGACCTTGCGCCGCCGGGCGGAGCGCTGGCCGGGGGCGTAGGGCCGGCGCTCGAAGGCGCACTTGGGGGTGAAGCAGCGCTCCCCTTTCAAGTACAGCTTATCGCCGAGGCGGCGGCAGATGCGGCAAACGGAACCGGTGTTGCGAGCCATCTACGTCTCCTATACCCGCCTGCGCTTCGGCGCCCGGCAGCCGTTGTGGGGAATGGGCGTGGCGTCCCGGATGCTGGTCACCTGGAGACCGGCCGCCTGAAGGGCCCGGATGGCCGCCTCGCGGCCGCTGCCCGGCCCCTTCACCCTGACCTCCACCTGGCGCAGGCCGTGGTCCATCGCCCGGCGGGCGGCCGTCTCGGCCGCCTGGCCGGCCGCATACGGCGTACTCTTGCGGGAGCCTTTGAAGCCCGCCGTTCCCGCCGAAGCCCAGGACAGGACGGCGCCGCCGAGGTCGGTCAGGGTGATGACGGTATTGTTGAAGGTAGACTCGATATAGGCGCGACCGACGGGAACGTTCTTCTTTTCCCTGCGGCGCGTGCGGGTCTTCCTTTCAGCCATGGTGTGTCCTCACTACTTCTTGGCGACAGCCCGACGCCTGCCGGCCACTGTCCGGCGCGGGCCTCGCTTGGTGCGGGCATTAGTGCGGGTGCGCTGTCCGCGCACCGGCAGCCCGCGACGGTGCCGGATGCCTCGATAGCTGCCTATCTCGATCAAGCGCTGAATGTCCTGGCGGACCTGCTTGCGCAGCTCCCCCTCGACCGTAAAGTTGCGGTCGATATACTCGCGGATGCGGGAGATCTCATCATCCGTGAGGTCGCGCACCTTGGTCTCGGGCCCCACGCTGACATCGGAACAGATCTTGACGGCCGAAGGGCGCCCGAGGCCGTAGATGTACGAGAGCGACACGTCCACCCGCTTGTCGCGGGGGATGTCCACGCCGGCGATACGAGCCATGTGACCCTCCTACCCCTGCCTCTGTTTGTGGCGGGGGTTCGAGCAGATGATGCGGACGACGCCTTTGCGGCGCACTACCTTGCACTTATCGCAGCGTCGTCTGACCGATGCCGATACCTTCATGATCCCTTCTATCTGAAGCGGTAGGTGATCCTGCCCCGGCTCAGGTCGTAGGGCGAGAGCTCCACCAGGACGCGGTCGCCGGGAAGGATACGGATGAAGTGCATGCGGATCTTGCCGGAGGCATGGGCCAAGACCCGGTGCCCATTTGCCAATTCTACACGAAACATGGCATTGGGCAAATTCTCTTTCACGACACCTTCCACTTCTATCGCTTCCTTCTTAGCCATTGGCAGCCTGGCGGCGGCTCACCTCCCGGGCGGCACGCTGCCGCCCAAAAGAAATATTTTACGGCAAAGTTAGGATTTCTGCCTCGCCGTCGGTAATGGCGATGGTGTGCTCGAAATGCGCGGACAGGCTGCCGTCCAGGGTGCGCACGGTCCAGTTGTCAGAGTCGCGTTTGGTGCGCCAATCGCCCATGTTGACCATGGGCTCGATAGCCAGCACCATCCCCGGCCGCAGCACCGGGCCCGACTCTGGGCTGCCATAGTTGGGCACCTGGGGGTCCTCGTGCATCTGACGGCCAACGCCGTGGCCCACGTATTCGCGGACCACGGAGAAGCCCTGGCCTTCCGCGAAGGTCTGAATGGCGGCGCCAATCTCGCCCAGGCGCGCCCCCGGCCGCGCGGCGGCGATCCCCCGCCACAGCGCTTCACGGGTCACGTCCACGAGGCGCTGGGCCTCGGCCGGGACCTGACCGACGCCGGCGCTGACCGCCGCGTCGGCCACAAAGCCCTTGTGGGTGCAGCCCAGGTCTATGCTCACTATGTCCCCGTCCATGATTTCGCGGTCGCCGGGGATACCATGGACGATCTCGTCGTTTATGGAGACGCAGACGGTGGCCGGATACCCCTGGTAGCCCAGGAAGGTAGGGGCCACGCCGCGCCGGCGAAATTCACGTCGCACTATCTCGTCCAGCTCCTTCTCGACCAGTCCGGGCCGCAGCCGGTCCAGCAGCAACTGGAGCGTCTCGGCCACGATACGGCCCGCCTCTCTCATGATGCTGATCTCATCTCGTGACTTCAGGATGATGGGCACGGACAGGTTTCTTCCCTCTAGTCTCCCAGCAGGCCTTCGATCTCATGGCCGATGGCGTCGACGTCCCCCCGGCCTTGGACTTCCACCAGCTTTCCCTGCTGGCAGTAGTAGCTCAACAGAGTCTGGAGCCCGGCCAGGTTCACCTCCAGGCGGGTGCGCACCACGTCGGGTCGGTCATCCGGGCGCTGGTACAGCTGGGCGCCGCAGTTATCGCAGACCCCGGCCGCCTTGGGCGGGCGGCTGGCCTGGTGGTAGACGGCGCCGCACTGGCGGCAGTTCCAGCGGCCGGCCAGGCGGCGGACCAGCTCGTCGGTCGGCACCTTTATGTAAATCGCCCGGCCGATGGCCATTCCGCGCGAGGCCAGCGCCTCGTCCAGCGCCTTCGCCTGCTCGAGGGTGCGGGGAAAGCCATCGAACAGGCAGCCGCGCCGGCAGTCCGGCTGCCCGATTCTGTCTACCAGCATGCCGATGGTCAGCTCGTCCGGCACCAGTTGACCGGCATCGTAGAACGGTTTGGCCTTCAGCCCCAGTTCAGTGCCCAAGCGGATGTTCTCCCGAAACAGCTCGCCGGTGGTAATGTGCGGAAGTCCCTTCGTTTTGCTCAGATGGGCGGCCTGGGTGCCCTTGCCCGCCCCCGGTAGGCCCAGCAGGATCACGTACAACTAGCTGACCCAACCCCCTACCGGATGAAGCCTTCATACTGTCGCATCAGCAGTTGCGCCTCGATCTGGCGCAGGGTGTCCAGCACCACGCCCACGACGATGATCAGGCCGCTGGAGGTGATGCCAAAGGCCTGTGAGCGGCCGCTGAGGTTCAAGCCCCCTCCGCCAGCCAGGGTGGAGAAGATGAAGGGGGCCACAGCCACCGTCCCCAGAAAGAAGGCGCCGCCCCAGGTTATCCGCATCAGCACGCGGCTGATGTACTCCTGGGTGGGCCGGCCGGGCCGGATACCAGGGATAAAGCCGCCCTGTCGCTGCAGGTTCTCCGCCAGGTTCTGCTGCTGGAATACCACCATGGTGTAGAAGAAGGTGAAGACGACCACGGTGACGAAGAGGAAGGCCCAGTAGCCAATGTTGCCAGGGTCGAAGATGCTCTGGATGCTGTCGCCGGCGTCGGCCAGGAAGCCGCTGGAGCCGGGCCGGGACAGTATCTGGCCTACGTAGGCCGGGAAGATGATGATAGAGAAGGCAAAGATGAGGGGGATCATGCCCGTGCTGTTGACCCGCAGGGGGATGTGGGTCTGCCCGGACTGCCGGTACATGCGGCCGCTGCGGAAGACGCTGCGGGAGTACTGGACGGGGATGCGCCGCTGGGCCTCCTGGAAGAAGACGATGTAGGCCACCATGAGGACCATCATGGCGCCCAGGAAGATAGTCGCGCTGACCCCTTCGCCGGTGCCGGTGTAGAGGGTGCCTCCGATGTACTGGGGGAGTCCGGCGATGATGCCGGCAAAGATGAGGATCGAAATCCCGTTGCCGATGCCGCGCTCGCTGATGAGTTCGCCTATCCAGACCAGGAACATGGTGCCGCCCGTCATGGTGATGATGGCGGAGAGGGTGGGGATGGCGTTAGGCCCCGTCAGCTCGATGCCGCTGATGCCTCCCTGGCTCTGGATGAGGATCAGCTGGCCGTACCCCTGGACCAGGGCCATGGGCACGGTCATCCAGTGAGTGTAGACGTTGATCTGCTTGCGGCCCTGCTCACCTTCCTTAGATAAGGCCTGGAGGGTGGGCACGATGGGCACCATGAGCTGCATCACGATGGAGGAGGTGATGTACGGGTAGACCCCCATGGCGGCCACACTCATGTTCTGAAGGGCGCCGCCGCTGAATATGTTCATGAACCCTAGGACGGTGTTGCTGCGGAAGATCTGGTCCAGCTGGGCCGGGTTGACCCCAGGCACCGGCAGGTTGGAGACGAAGCGGAACACGACCAGCAGAGCGAATGTGAACAGCAGCTTCTCGCGGATGTCCGGCTGAAAGACGGCGTTTATCGCCGCCTGTAGAAGCTGGGGGCGCTGCTGCTGCCTAGCCGCTGTCGCCATGGCCCAACTCTACGGCCGTGCCGCCCGCCGCCACGATCTTCTCTCGCGCCGAAGATGAGAACTTGTGGACCTTGACGGTCAGGGGCTTGGAGATCTCGCCCAGGCCCAACAGTTTGACCGGCTGGCGCAGGCTGCGCAGCACGCCCTTCTCTTTCAGCAGCTCGGGCGTGACCTCGGTGCCGGCCTCGAACGGTCTCAGGTCGCGCAGGTTAACCGGGGAGTACTCCACGCGGAACATGTTGGTGAAGCCGCGGCGATGGGGCAGCCGCTTGATAAGGCGGGTCTGACCGCCCTCAAAGCCCAGCCTCGGCTTGTGGCCGGCGCGGGACTTCTGGCCCTTGAGGCCCTTACCGGAATAGGTGCCATGACCGCTGGCGTTGCCGCGGCCTACACGTTTTCGGGCGTGCTTAGCCCCTGTGGGAGGCCTAAGTTGGTGGACGAGCATCACTCTTGAGGGAGTTCGGCCACCTCTACCAGGTGGCGAACCTTGCCTATCATACCACGGATAGCGCGGCTATCGCCATGTTCCACGCTGTGGCCCAGCCGCCGCAGACCCAGGGCGCGAATGGTGTCCTTTTGCTCCCGGGAGTAGCCGATGGCGCTCTTCCGCCAGGTGACACGAAGCTTAGCCGCCAATGGCCGCCTCCGGGGAGATAGCCCGCCTGCGGGCCAGGACCTGTTCCGGCGAGCGTAGCCGTGAGAGGCCAAGGACGGTGGCCTTCACGGAGTTGGCGGGGTTATTGGAGCCCAGGGACTTGGCCACGGCGTCCTTCACCCCCGCCATCTCCAGGACGGCCCGCACGCCGCCCCCGGCGATGAGCCCGGTGCCGGGGGGCGCCGGCTTCATCAACACCTTGGCCGCCCCGAACTGCACCCGCATGGGGTGGGGGATGGTGGTGCCCGCCATGGGCACGCTGATCAGATGCTTGCGGGCGATGGTGCCGGCCTTGCGGATCGCTTCCGGTACCTCCGTGGCCTTGCCCATGGCGGCGCCGACGTGCCCCGCCATGTCGCCGACCACGACGACGGCGGTGAAGTGGAAGCGGCGGCCGCCCTTCATCACTTTGGCCACCCGGTTAATGAACACGACCTTTTCCGCCAGCTCCAGCTCGCTGGGGTCGACGCGTTCCTTCTTGGCGATGTACCTGAGTGGATTGGACATGGTCTCCTTTACCTCACCCCATCTCCACCGGGAACAGGGAACCTGGAACAAGGAGCAAGGCCCCACCCCGCCCCGCGGGATGCCGTGTCCGGTGTCGCCTGTTCCTTGACCCTGGTTCCATGTTCCCAGTTCCTTGCCCTAGAACTTGAGGCCGGCCTTGCGGGCCGCTTCGGCCAGGGCCTTCACACGGCCCTGGTACTTGAAGCCGCCGCGGTCGAAGACCACGGCGCGGATCCCCTTCTCCTTCGCCTTGCGACCGATGGCCTCGCCCACCAGCGCCGCCACTTCGGTCTTTCTCTTACCGTCGCGGGCAGCGCGGACGTCTCCCTCCAGATCGCAGGCCGACGCCAGCGTGTGGCCGGCGGCGTCGTCGATGATCTGGGCGTAAATGTGACTCAGGCTCCGGAACACGGCCAGACGCGGTCGCTGGGGCGTCCCGGCCAGTGTCTTGCGGACGCGTACATGGCGACGCGTCCGCGCGGCCCTGGGGGTCCTGGTCTTCTTCATCGTTTCCCGTCCATTAGTGAGTGGCCTTGCCGGCCTTGCCGGCTTTGCGGCGCACGTACTCGCCGGCGTAGCGGATGCCCTTGCCCTTGTACGGCTCCGGCGGCCTTATCTTGCGGACGTCGGCGGCCACCTGCCCGACCAGCTGCCGATCGATACCCTTGACGGTGATCCTGGAGGTGCCGTCGACCTCGAATTCGATACCCGACGGCGGCGGCACCTGAACGGGGTGGGAGTAGCCCACGGCCAGCACCAGGTCGCGCCCCTGCATCTGGGCGCGGTAGCCCACGCCTTGCATCTCCAGCGTCTTGGCGAACCCTTCGTTAACGCCGGTGATCATGTTGGCCAGCAGGCTGCGGGTCAGCCCGTGCATGGCCCGGTGCCGGGGCTGGTCCGATTCCCGGGACACCAGCAGTTGACCATCGCTGATCTGAATCCGCACCTCCGGCACGACGTTGCGGCTCAGCTCGCCCTTGGGGCCCTTCACGGTCACCGTGCTGCCGTCGATACGGACGTCCACGCCCTTGGGTATGGGAATGGGCATCTTGCCTACGCGGGACATGGCCACCCCTCCCCAACCCCACCGGGAAGGAGGAAGAGGGAAGGAGGAAGAGGGCCCGCTAGCCCTATCCGCGCTTCGTTTCTCGCTCCTTCCATCTTCCTTCTTCCCTCTTCCTAGTTCCCGGCCTCACCACACGTAGCACAGCACTTCGCCGCCCAGGCCGCGGCGGCGGGCATCTCTGCCGGTCAGGACGCCCTCCGGCGTGGAGAGGATGGCGACGCCGAGGCCGCCATGGACCCGGGGCACCTCCCGACGCTGGGCGTAGACCCGCAGGCCCGGCTTGCTCACCCGCTGCAACCCGCCGATCACCGGCTCTCCGTCATCGGCGTAGGCGAGGTGAATGCGGATGGTACGCTTGATCGCCTGGCTCTTGAGCTCGTAGTCGCGGATGTAGCCTTCCTTCTTGAGCACCTCTGCCAGGGCGATCTTGAGCTTGGAGGCGGGGATGTCCGTGAAGTCGTGGCGCGCCACCAGGGCGTTGCGGATCCGGGTGAGCATGTCGGCGATGGGATCGGTAATCATGGCTGGATAGGCTACCAACTGGACTTCTTGACGCCCGGCAGCTGTCCCTCCAGGGCCAGCTTACGGAAGCAGATGCGGCATAGGCTGAACTTACGCAGGAAGGCCCGCGGCCGCCCGCAGAGGCGACAGCGGTTGCGGCGCCGGACAGCGAACTTGGCCGGCTGGTGGAAGGTCTTCTCGTAGAGCGCCTTACGGGTCACGTTCTCTCCTTCAAGTTAGCGGGTCATCCTCGCTTGGCGAAGGGCATTCCCAGCAGCTCCAGGAGCCGCTTGCCCTCCTCGTCGGTCTTGGCGGTGGTGCAGACGGTCACCTGGAGGCCGCGGATGCGGTCGATCTTGTCGTAGTCGACCTCCGGGAAGATCACCTGCTCGCGGATGCCCAGGCTGAAATTGCCACGGCCATCGAAGGAGTTGGGCGAAACCCCCTGGAAGTCACGGATGCGCGGCAGGGCGGCGTTGATCATGCGGTCCAGGAACTCCCACATGCGGTCGCCGCGCAGGGTGGCCACGGCGCCGATGGGCATACCGGCCCGGAGCTTGAAATTGGCGATGGACTTCTTGGCGCGGGTGATGACCGGTCGCTGGCCGGTGATGGTGGCCACATCGCCGGAGGCGGCGTCCAGGGCCTTGGCGTTCTGCACGGCCTCGCCCAGGCCCACGTTCACGGTCACCTTTTCGACTCTGGGGGCCTGCATGACGTTGGTGTAGCTGAACTCGCCCATAAGGGCCGACAGCACGTCGCTGCGGTATCGCTCTTTCAATCTCGGGGCCATCTTTCACACCTAGTCCAGGTTGGCGTCACACTTCCGGCAATAGCGAACCTTGCGGCCATCGGAGAGCAGGCGGAAGCCCACTCGCGTGGGCTTGTTGCAGGCCTGGCAGAGGAGGGCCACATTCGCCCAGGCGATGGGCGCCTCCCTTTCGATGATGCCGCCGGGTTGCTGCGGGCCGCGGGGCCGCATGTGCCGCTTGACCACGTTGATCCCGGTCACGATCACCTTCCCCTCGCCGGGTATCACCTTGCGCACGGGGCCGGTGCGGCCGCGGTCTTTCCCCTTCATGACCAGGACTGTGTCTTCGCGCCTGACCCGTTGCACGGCTACACCACTTCCGGGGCCAACGATACGATCTTCATGAAGTTGCGCTCCCGCAGCTCCCGCGCCACCGGCCCGTAGATGCGGGTGCCGCGGGGGTTGAAGGCGTCGGTCAGGATGTCGGCGGCGTTCTCGTCGTAGCGGTTGTAGGAGCCGTCGCTGCGCCGGTACGGGTGGGCCGCCCGCTCGACGACAGCGCGCAC
>JACPQO010000138.1 GCA_016190405.1 Chloroflexota bacterium
CCCAACAAGTGGCTCGCCCGCACCGAAGACTGGGTCTCCACCGTCTGCAACTCGTGCAGCGTGGGCTGCACCATCAGCATCGGCCACCGGAACGGCAAGCCGGTCATCGTCAAGCCGGACACGCTCAACCCCTTCAGCGACGACCAGATCTGTGTGCGCGGCCGCTTCCACTACGACGCCATCAAGCCGTCGCAACGGCTGTCGCAGCCGCTGGTCCGCCGCAATGGGGGGCAGAAGGCCGCCACCTGGGATGAAGCGCTGGAGTTTGCGGCCGCTCGCCTGGCCGAGGTGCGCGAGGAGCACGGGCCTCAGGCCATCGGCTTCCTGGGCTCGCCCTTCGCCACCAACGAGGAGAACTACCTGCTGAGCAAGATCGCGCGGGCGGTGGTCGGCAGCAATAACGTGGACTCCAGCGTAGGGCCCGTCGCCCGCGCCGCCTGCCAGTCCCTGCGGGCCGCCTTCGGCAGCGAGGTGCTGCCAGCCGACATGCTGCGCCTCGCTCGCTCCAAGAGCATCGTCGTCGTGGCCGACGACCTGGAATCGAGCCACAACGTGGCCTGCCTGCGCGTCAAGGACGCCGTCGTCCGCAACGGCGCGCGGCTGGTGGTCATCAGCGCCCGCTGGGGCGAGCTGTGCGACTTCGCCGAGGTGTGGCTGCGGCCCCGCCCCGGCGAGGAGGCGCCGGCCGTGGCCGCCCTGGCCGCCGCGATCCAGTCCGCGGCTGGCTCGGCAACCCAGCAGCCACCAGCGCCAGAAGGGTTGAGCGAGGCGGTATCGGCGGCCGCTAAAGTGCTGACGGCAGCGGCCAGCGAGGAAGGGAAGCCCCTGTCGGTGGTCTACGCGCTGCCCCATTTCGGCGCCGGGCAGGCGCGGGCCATCACGGCCGCCCTGGCCAACATCGCCGTCGCTGGCGGTGGCGAGGAGGCCACACAGGCCCTGTTCGTCCTGCCTCAGGAGGCGAACGTCTGGGGCCTGCGCGATATGGGCGGCTCCCCGGACCTGCTGCCGGGCTACCGGCGCGCCGGAGAAGCGCCCGCGCCACAGGAGATGGAGCGGCTGTGGGGAGCGCCCCTGCCCTCGGTTGCCGGTCTCGCTTT
Source organism: Chloroflexota bacterium (assembly GCA_016190405.1). Next base: position 1,098 of record JACPQO010000138.1, read on the forward strand.
CGAAGAGATGCTTTCGGACGGGAAGCTGAAGGGGCTGCTGGTACTTGGTGACAACCCCCTGATGCTGGCGCCGAACAGGGCCGCGCTGGCGCAGCGGCTGCAAGCCCTCGACTTCCTGGCGGTCATCGACTCGCTGGGCACGGACACGGCGCGACTGGCCCACGTGGTCCTGCCCGATGTCCCCGTCTGGGGCAAGGAGGGCACCACCGTCAGCGCCGACCGTCGCGTCCTGCGGATGCACGCGGCGACGGCCGCCCAAGGCGAGGCGCAGCCGGCCTGGCGCATCCTGGGCGAGCTGGGCTCGCGGCTGGCGCAGCGTCTTCAGGCGGGCGAGATCAGGCTCAGCTACCCCGGCCCGGCGGCCATCATGGACGAGATCGCACAGGTGGTGCCGCTGTACGCGAACGCGACTTATGTCGAGCTGGACTCCGGCGCCCAGCAGCCTCTCGACGGCCTCGGCCCGAAGACGGCTGTCCCTCAGGAGGTGCCGCTCGCCGCGGCCGCCCCGGAGGGGGACGGCTTCCTGCTCACCACCGGCCGCAGCCTGTACACCAGCTACGAGGGCGCCGCCCTCCATTCGCCCGAGGCGGACAAGCTGCACCGCGAAGAGTCCGTGGAGGTCAATCCGGCGGACGCCGCCGCCCTGGGCGTGGCCAACGGCGACGAGGTCCTGCTGCGAAATGACGGCGGCGAACTGGCCATCCGCGTCCACCTGACCGAGGCCGTACAGGCGGGAACGCTGTACGTGCCGCTGTACTACGAGGGCGGCGCCGTGTCGGCGCTGTTCGAAGGCGACCACGGCGTCTCCCGCGTGCAGGTCGCCCGCGGCCGCAGCGCCTAACCGCTTCCTCGCCCGCCTGTGCTAAACTGGCGCCGCACGAACGTGCCATGAGCGCCAACAGCGATCGTCTGGTCATGATCGGCGTGGCCCACGATGAGATCGAGGCCAGCGTCTGGCGCGATGCCCTGGAGCGAGAAGGGGTCGCCGTATACGTGAAGAGCGCTGACCCGCTCAGCTCGTTTGGGGTGGCGCCCCTGCCGGGGAGCCTCCAGCTGTTCGTTCTGGCCCGCGACGAGAAGCGCGCCCGCTGGATCCTGGGCGACCTCCCCGGCGACCGCCAGACCTGAAAGCGTCCGCCTTAGGCCTATCCGTGGAGCTACCCCTGTTCCCCCTCAACGCCGTGCTCTTCCCCGGCGCTACCCTGCCCCTGCACATCTTCGAGGAGCGCTACAAGCAGATGATCGGCCGCTGCCTGGAGGAGCGGTCGCCTTTTGGGGTCCTCCTGATCCGCAAAGGGAACGAAATGGGCGAACCGGCGGAGCCGTTCGCTGTGGGCACCACCGCCCACATCGCCCGCGTGCAGCGCCTGGACGAGGGCCGCCTGAACCTCATCTGCCTGGGCGGCCGGCGTTTCCGGGTGCGGAAGGTGGTGAGCGAAGCGCCGTACCTGGTCGGCGAGGTAGAAACACTGGCCAGCGACCGCGACGCGAATCCCGAGACCGAGGACCTGGCGGACACTGCCGCCGCCCTGTTCGCGGAGTACTACCGGCTCTACCTGGCCCTCGCCAACCAGTGGGCCAGGACCATGGGCATGCCGCGTGACCCGGACGAACTGGCGGACTTCATCGCCTCCCGTTTGAGCGTCAGCCTGTGGACCAAGCAGCAGCTCCTGGAAGAGCTATCGGCCCGCCAGCGGCTGGAGACGGAGATCGACATCCTGGGCGACGCCATCCGGGAGCTGACGCCGCGGGTGGAAGCGGCGCGCCTGAATCGCTGGCGCGGCTTCGGCGCGATGAACTAGGCCCCGCCCCAGGCCTCACCCCTAACAGGAGAACAGTAGAACAATGGAACAGGCGAGCGGTCTGTTCAAATGTTCCCCTGTTGTATTGTTCAGGGGCGGGGTCAGGGGTGAATGTGTACCTTCAGCGAGCCGCTGGACTTGTCGGCGGCCGCGGCGAAGGCCTGGGCGGCCTCGGCCAGCGGAAAGCGATGGCTGATGAGGGCCCGCGCCCGCTCCGGGTCCGACAGGATGATACCCATCGCCACCTCGAAGTCCGAGTGCTGGCCCAGGCGGCAGTAGGTGATGCCGCCGGCCATTCGCGCCTCCTTCAGCATCAGGGCCAGCGCGTTCAACTGCACCGGCTGGGTGAACAGACCCAGGACGGAGATGCGCCCGCCCGGCCGCGCCACATTCAGGGCCTGGGCCAGCGTATCGGCGGCGCCGCCCACCGTCTCCACCACCACATCGATCCCCTGCTGCTCGAGGCCGCCGGTCTCCCCGGCCTTGAGGGCGCGGGTGGCGCCGGCGGCCAGGGCGGCCTTGCCCTGGTGGTCGTGGCGGTAGGTGGCGATGACCTCGCCGGCCCCGGCCGCCTTGGCGGCCAGCACCGCCATCAGGCCGATGCTACCGCTGCCCAGCACCAGCACCCGTTCGCCCACGGAGAGCCCCACCTGGTGCAGCCCGTGCACGGCCACCGCCAGCGGCTCCACGAGGGCGCCCAGCTCGAAGTCGAGGGCGTCCGGCAGCGGATACAGCGCGTACGCGGGAACCGCGACGTACTCCGCCAGTCCGCCGGGCGCGAAGGTGCCCAGCAGGACCCGGCGGGAGCAGAGCTGGTACTGGCCGGTGCGGCAGTAGTCGCACTCGCGACAGACTCGCAGGGGCTCGACGACGACGCGCTGTCCGGGCG
>JACPQO010000141.1 GCA_016190405.1 Chloroflexota bacterium
CCTCAGGGTCCTGCGGCACCTCCGTGCGGCCGTGGCCGCGGACGTCGTAGAGGAGGAGGGGGCGCTCTTCGGACAGCGCGAGGGGCTCGTCGCGCCAGCAGTCGGTGGGGCCGGCGAAGCCGTGGGTCATCACCAGGGGCACGCCTTGGGACGGGCCGTGCAGCTCGTAGTAGATATCGATGCCGTTGGCGCGGAGCTTCGTCAGTTCGGTCGTCATCGGCGTGATTATACTCGAAGGGCGGGCCAGCATGCCGCTAGGCGGGGTTGGACAACGTGCGCGGCGCGGCTATAATGGCCCAAACAGCACAATTATTCGACTCGTTCCGCTTAGCTCAGGACGATATGGATCCCGCACCCACCAGGATCACCTCCGGCAAGCTCCAGGAAGACGACCTCGCTCTGGAGACGACGCTGCGCCCCCGCCGTCTGGACGAGTTCATCGGCCAGGAGAAGATCAAGGACAACCTCGGCATCGGTATCACCGCCGCCCAGCAGCGGCAGGAGCCGCTGGACCACCTCCTCCTCTACGGGCCGCCGGGGCTGGGCAAGACCACGCTCGCCCACATCATCGCCCACGAGATGTCGGTCTCCGTCCGCGTCACCTCTGGGCCGGCGATCGAGCGGGCGGGCGACCTGGCGGCGATCCTGACGAACCTCCAGGAGAGCGACATCCTGTTCATCGACGAGGTACACCGGCTGCCGCGGGCGGCGGAGGAGGTGCTCTACCCGGCGATGGAGGACTTCGCGCTGGACATCGTGCTCGGCCGCGGGCCGGGCGCGCGCAGCGTGCGGCTGTCCGTGCCGCGCTTCACGCTCATCGGCGCGACGACGCGCTACGCGATGCTCAGCCCGCCGCTGCGCGACCGCTTCGGGGCCGTCTACCGGCTGGACTTCTACGATCAGGAGGCGATCGGCGCAATCATCCGGCGCAACGCCGCCATCCTCAAAGTACCCATCGATGAGGAGGGCGCGGCCGAGATCGCCCGGCGCGCCCGCGGCACACCGCGGGTGGCCAACCGGCTGCTGCGTCGGGTGCGCGACTACGCCCAGGTGCGCGCCGACGGCGTGGTTACCGTTGCTGTGGCCCAGGAAGCCCTGGCCCGCCTGGACGTGGACGACCTGGGCCTGGACGAGGTGGACCACAAGGTGCTGCGCACCATCATCGAGAAGTTCGACGGCGGGCCGGTGGGGATCGAGACCATCGCCGCCTCCATCTCCGAGGAGGCGGACACGATCATGGACGTCTACGAGCCGTACCTGATGCAGGTGGGGTTCCTGCAACGCACCCCGCGCGGCCGCGTGGCCACCCGCCACGCCTACGCCCACCTGGGCATCGAGGCGCCGCGATCGTTGCAGACCACCCTGTTCGACGAGTGAACCGTGCCCAACCCGTTTGCCGGCAGCCGAGGCTACGCCCGCCTGTCCAACATATTCATGGTCCCGCTGTTCCGGCTCTTCCCCGTTGCCCGAGGCTTCGCGCTCCTCACCGTCACCGGACGGCGGAGCGGTAGGGCGCGGCAGCGGCCGGTCCGGGCCGTGCGGCGGGACGACACGCTGTACGCCGTGGCGATGCTGGGTCAGCGGTCCGACTGGCTGCGCAACGTGCGCAAGGAGCCGCACGTTGGCATAAGGCTGGGGCGGCGGCGCTACCGCGGCCTCGCCCGGCAGATCGGCGACCCCGCCGAGCGGGAGTTGGCTGTCGACCTCTACGTGGGGCAGGTCTTCGCCGCCGACTACACCGACTATGCCGCCTACCACTGGGGCTGGCCCACCCGCCGCAAGATCGTGGAGGCCCACCGCCGCTGGGCCGCCGACGGCCTGATGGTAGCCATTGACCTAGAGGCGCAGGCGCCGTGACGGTCGAGCCACGTGAACGGCGCCGCCGCTCCATCCGGTTAGGCAGTTACGATTACGGGTCGCCGGGAGCGTATTTCGTGACGGTTTGCGCGTACCAGCGGCAGTGTGTCTTCGAAGACCAGAGAATGCGCGAAGTTGTGGAAGCCGCCTGGCAGCAGATTCCCCAGCACTTCGCGCAAGCCAGGTCAGATGAATTCGTTGTGATGCCCAATCACGTACACGGTGTCATCTGGATAACCAACCGTGTAGCCAGGCGCGAAGTAGGGGCGAGGCATGCCTCGCCCCTACAGTTCACCGCCGCAACACCGTCTCGATCCACAGCTGGTTCTCTCGCAGCGATGGTGGGCTCGTTCAAATCGGGCGCTGCGAAGAACATCAACCGAATACGGCAGACGCCCGGCGCGCCGGTATGGCAGCGCAACTATTACGAACGAGTCATCCGCGACGAGAGAGAACTGAACCAGGTGCGCGAGTATATTCGCCTGAACCCGCTGAAATGGGCCCTTGACCGCGAGAACCCGCACCGAGTCGACGATCCGGCGTACGCCGGGGAATGGGGCTGGCTGGAGGGTGGAGGGACGGTAGGGGCGCAGCATGCTGCGCCCCTACACCACGTGGCGGAGGCCCCTCAATGACTGAACGCCGGCGCATCTCCTCCGGCAGCCCCTACGAGCCCGTCATCGGCTTCTCGCGGGCCGTGCGGGTGGGCGACACCGTGTACGTCTCCGGCACAGTGGCCTGGGGCGAGGATGACAAGCTGGTCGGGCCGGGCGACGTCTACGCCCAAGCCAGGCAAACAATCCGCAACATCGAGAAGGCGCTGGAGCAGGCCGGCGCCTCGCTGCGGGACGTGGTGCGCACCCGAATCTACCTGACCGACATCTCGCGCTGGGAGGAAGCCGCCCGCGCCCACGGCGAGGCCTTCGGCGAGATACGGCCCGCTTCCTCGATGCTCCAGGTGGCGGCCCTGGCCGACCCGGCGATGCTGGTGGAGATCGAGGCCATCGCCGTCATGTGAGGCGCGCCGCCGATGGTGTACGATAGTCCTTACTGTAAACCGGCGCATCTGGCCCAAGCAGGCGTTCGACGATTGGACACACTCCCTTCCCGCTCACCCTGAGCCTGTCGAAGGGCGAGCGGAGCCTCAACCTTCCGCTCATCCCTTCGACTCCGCTCAGGACAGGGATTCGAGAGCCTCACCACGAGCGGATAGGGCGTCCTGCGTCGCCGCGGTCAGGGCGGCAGGCGCGGCGATACTAAATGAAGGAGAACGCGATGAGCAGCTCGACAGCCCGAGGCTGGGCGCTGGTGACCGGGGCATCCTCCGGCCTGGGGGAGACGTTCGCGCGGCAGCTGGCGCGGCGGGGCTACGATCTGGTGCTGGTGGCGCGCCGCAAAGACCGCCTGGAGAGGCTGGCCGCGGAGCTATCGGAGACCGGCGGCGCAAAGGCAGAGGTGATCGAGGCGGACCTGGCGCAGCCGGAAGGGGTGGCGCAGGTCGAGGAGCGGTTGCGCCGGGGCGATGTCGAGATGCTGGTGAACTGCGCCGGCTTCGGCACGCTGGGCGAGTTCGCCGAGCTACCCCTGGAGCGCGAGCTGGAAGAGCTGGACGTGAACGTGCGGGCGCTGGTAAGGCTGACCCACGCGGCGCTGGCGCCCATGAAGGGGCGTAAGCGGGGCGGCATCATCAACGTGGCGTCAACGGGGGCGTTCCAGCCGGTGCCGTACATGGCCACCTACGCGGCGACGAAGGCCTTCGTGCTCCACTTCTCGGAGGGGGTACACGAGGAGGCGAAGCGGTACGGCGTGACGGTGACCTGCCTCTGCCCCGGCCCGGTGAAGACCGAGTTCCAGCAGGTGGCCCGCGTGGACCAGCGCCGGCTGCGCCTGGGCTGGACCAGCCCGGAGAAGGTGGTGGCCGCGGCCATCCGGGCCGCGTCTTCGGGGCGGGCCATCGTGGTGCCGGGCGCCCTGAACCAGATGGCGGCGACATCGGTGAAGCTGGTGCCGCGCTTTCTGGCCCGGAAGCTGGCGGGCGCCGTGTTCCGGGACGCCGGCGTGGACTCCGGCGAAGCTAGTAGCTAACGGCGTAGGCGGTCACCGGCTCCGTGCGGCCTTTGACGGTGAGCACGCGCCTGTCGGCGTCCGGGTAGGCGTCCCGTACCTGGTCATACACAGCCTCGGACACCAGTATTTCCCCCGGCTCGGCGTTCGTTTGCAGGCGCTGGGCGACGTTGACCGTATCGCCCACAGCCGTGTAGTCCTTGATGTCGCCGGAGCCCACCTGCCCTACAAAGGCAGAGCCGCTATTGATGCCGATGCGGACGCAGGCCCCCTCCCAGCCGGCGGGGAAGATGCCGGCCGCCCTCCGCTGGATGGCCACGGCGGCCGCCACCGCCTGTCGCGGGTGATCTGAGCGGACGATGGGCGCGCCGAAGACCGCCATGACCGCGTCGCCCATGAGCTTGTCGACGATGGCGTCGTGGCGGAGCAGGGTCTCCGTGCAGCCTTCGAACATCCGGTTCAGCGCCTGGGCCACCTCCTGGGGCGGCCGGCCTTCCGCGAAGTGGGTGAAGCCACGGGCGTCGGCGAAGAGGACGGTTACCTCCAGTAACCGATCGCCGAACCGTCAGACGTTGCAGAGGTCCGGGTGCTTGGAGAGAGGCGTCACCCCCCAGACGGCGCGGTTGACCCAGCCCAGGGGCCCGCGGATGGACAGCCCGCACACCTTGCACCGGGTGGCGGTTCCCACCTGCGCGTAGTGCTCCGTCAGGCCGCGCATCCGCTCCCAGGGCTCGCGCCCGAGGTGAGTGACCCTGTACGTGTAGTACCGGATGGCCGTGAGCAGGTTGACGCGAGGGCCCCGCTCCGGCCTGGCCCGCCCTTTCATGCCCGCTAGTATACTACGGAGCATGGGACACATCACCGTGCGGGAGGCGAAGCAGGCGGACCTGCCGGCGCTGCTGCGCCTATTGGACCAGATGGACGAGAGCATGTACCCGCGGCGGCAGGCCGCGCGCGAGGGTGAACTGCGAGAGCTGTTCCAAGCCGTGCTGCGGGACCCCAACCAGCATCTGTTACTGGCCGAGGCCGGCCGCAGCGCTGTGGGCACGGCCCACGTGATGGTGCTGCAACACTTTGACCGGCCCCTGAACCGTTCGGCGGTGGTGGAGGGGGTGGTGGTGGACAGGATATATCGCGACAAGGGGGTGGGCGCCGCGCTCATGCGCG
>JACPQO010000140.1 GCA_016190405.1 Chloroflexota bacterium
GCCCGGAGCCGCTCGATCCGTCTTTCGTCTTCGCGCGTTTCAAGATGTGCGTGACCGGCCGGGCCAAGAAAAAGATCAAGCCGCTCCTCATGGAGCAGACCTGCATCGCCGGCATCGGCAACATCTACGCGGACGAGGCCCTGTTCGTCGCTAGGGTGCGTCCCAAGCGGGTGGCGAAGAGCCTATCGAAGGCGGAGAGCGGGCGCCTGCACGCCGCCATCCGGCAGGTGTTGCTGGAGGCGATGGGCAACCGCGGCTCCAGCTTCCGCGACTACGTGGATGCCGGCGGTCGCCAGGGGGAACACCAGCTCCACGTGCGGGTTTTCCGTCGCACGGGCCAGCCCTGCTATGAGTGCGGCACTGCTATCAAGCGCATCAAGGTGAACGGCCGCAGCACGCACTTCTGCCCCAAGTGCCAGAGATAGTTCTTCGCCGCCGGCTTTCAGCCATGGGCTGACGCCGAGGGTTAAGGCGCTGACGGCTGACTGCTGAGGGCTTCGCTAGAACTTCCCCGGCGGCGAATCGAAGCCCCGGAACGGCTCCTCGCGCACCTCCCAGCGCCGCGTGGTCAGGATCTTGCTGACCTCATCGAAGACTTCGTTCAGGTCAGGCCTTGGCGCCGGCGCCAGCTCCGCCTCCGGCTCTGCCAGCTCCTGGGCCACTTCTTTTCGCTCCGAGTCTCTCACCGGCTTCCCCCTTTGGGCATTGCTGCTACCCCTCAATTTTCGCGGTCGCCGGTGAACGTGACAGTTAACGAAGCGCCACCGAACGTTAAGGAACGGTGAAGGCTGTGGCCCCAGCGAACCGCGCTGTGCTAAGCTACGCCCTTGGCTCTCGGCTGCCTGCCCTGAGCTTGTCTAAGCGTTCCAGGTGCTTCCGGATAAGGAGGTCGCTCATGCGGGAAGCTGTTGTCATCGATATGGTGCGCACGCCCTTCGGCCGCGCCGGACAGCGCGGCGTCTTCCGCGACGTCAGCCACGTCGAGCTGGTCGTGCCCCTCCTCCAGTCCATCCTGGAACGGAATAAGCTGCCCGCCGAGGAGGTGGACGAGCTCCTCATGGGCTCCGTCGGCCTGGCCGGGCTGCTCACCCGCTCCCGCCACTACCTGTTCGAGGCCGGCCTCCCCTTCTCCATCTCCGCCACCGATATGAATAAGCAGTGCGGCTCCTCCCTCCAGGCCTGCGCCCAGGGCGCCTTCGCCGTTATGGCCGGCATGTCCGATGTCGTCCTGGCCGGCGGCGTCGAGACCATGGACCGCGCTCAGCCCATCGCCCCCGGCGACGAGCGCAACCTCGGCCAGGTCCAGAGTGCCGAGGTCATGGCCCGCGAGATGCTCCCCACAAGCTGGGCCGGCGACAAGAAGCCGCAGTGGACCAAGCGCTGGTACCAGGTCGTCGAGCCCTGGATTATGGACATGGGGATGACGGCCGAGAAGCTGGCGCAGGTCCGCGGCGTCTCCCGCGAGGAGGCCGACAGTTTCGCCCTGGAAAGCCACCGCCGCGCCGTCCGCGCCCGCAACGAGGGCCTCTTGGCCGAGGAGATCCAGCCCGTCAACATCGATTACTCCGACGGCTCCCAGGTCACCGTAGATGTCGACCAGTGTCCCCGCGACGACACCAGCCTGGAGAAGCTGGCCCAGCTCAAGCCCTCTTTTCGCCCCGACGGCCTGGTCACCGCCGGTAACTCCTGCCCCCGCAACGACGGCGCCACCATGGCCCTGATCATGGAGAAGCAGATGGCCAAAGAGAAGGGCCTGAAGCCCCTGGCCACCCTCCGCCACGCCGCCACCATCGGCGTCGACCCGACGATCATGGGCATCGGCCCCGCGCCCGCCACCCAGAAGCTCCTGAAGCGCACCGGCATGAGCATCGGTGACTTCGGCCTCATCGAGATCAACGAGGCCTTCGCCTGCCAGGTGCTGGCCGTGGGCCAGGAGCTGGACTGGGACTGGGAGAAGGTGAACGTCAACGGCGGCGCCGTCGCCATTGGCCACCCACTGGGGGCCAGCGGTGCCCGCCTGGTCGGCACCATCGCCTACGAGATGGCCCGCCGCGACGCCGAGTGGGGCCTGGTTACCCTCTGCATGGGCGCCGGCATGGGCATGTCCGTCGCTCTCCAGCGCGAACACTACGATTGGTAGACCGGCGAGACGTTAGGGGCGACCCTTGCGGCTGCCCCTTTGCCTTTGACCGAAGCCACGGGTTTCAACCCGCGAAAGGCGTCGCCCTGTCGCCCGCAGCAGCCCTTGCCCCTAGCCGCCGGCGTGTGACGTCTGCTGGCTGGCCACGCTGGTGATGCTCAGCAGCGATGCCCGCACCACCGTCCGGTTCGTGTAGTCCCCGCCGGCCACGTTGTCGTTAGGATCGGGGACCCACGTCCCGCCGCAGGTGATCAGCGTGATTGTGTCCGTGGGTGTTGGCTGCATCACCTGGAGGGCCGCCGGGTCTGCCGCGTCCACCAGGAAATTGTCAGACACGGCGTACACCAGTTCGGTGCCGTCCTGGGCTCTCAGTGTGATTGTGTCGCCGGGCTGGATCTGGTCCAGGCTCCAGAACACCGCTCGCCCGTTCCAGGTGACGTGGCCGGCGAACACCGCGTTGCTCCCCGTTCCCGGCACTGCCGAAAAGTCGTACCAGGCCACTACTCCCGCCGGATCTGCGTTGTTGGCGTCGTTCGGCACGATGGGCACCCCGGTGGGGTCCAGGCTGTACGTCTCGACCGGCGCGTCCACGCCGAGCTTCTCGATGATCATCCGGTAGGGCTCGTCGCGCGCCAGCGGTGGTGGGCTCGGCGTTGACGTCAGAGTGTTTGTGGGTGTGCTGGCGGGTGGCGGCGGCGTCACCCGCTCCGTCTGGCCCGCTGCGGCGCGTTTCGGCGGCCCGGAGTCGTCTCCGTCCAGATACGTGTACAGCCCCACCGCCACCATGGACAGCCCGGCCAGGAGCACTACCACCCCCAGGGCCATCGATATTCGCCTGTTCAGGATCCGTCTCATCACGCCCCCGTTCACCACCCGTTTGGACTCGCGGCTGTGTCTGCTCTATTATAAACGGAATGGTGACGGCCGACGTTAACCGCCGTCGTGCCGTCCGTCACATATATATAGACGCAATCAGGCAGCCAACGGATGCATCGTCTTGGCAGAACTTGACGCCATAACCGCCGTCGCAGGTATTAGGGCGGGCCACTGGACCCATGCCGAGGCCGCCACCGGCTGCACTGTCGTCCTCTGCGACGACGGCGCCACAGCCTCCGCCGACGTGCGCGGCGGCGCCCCCGGCACCCGCGAGACCGACCTGCTGCGGCCCGGCAACCTGGTCGACCGCTTGCAGGCCGTCCTCCTCACCGGCGGCAGCGCTTACGGTCTCGACGCCGCCGCCGGCGTCATGCGCTGGCTGGAAGAGCATGGCCACGGGTTCCCTGCCGGCGCCGGGGTTGTCCCCATCGTCGTCGGCGCTGTCTTGTTCGATCTTTCCCTCGGCCGCTCCGACCTGCGCCCCGATGCCGACGCCGGCTACGCCGCCTGCCGCGCGGCCCGCGACGGCGCGGTGCCCGAAGGGAGCGTGGGTGCCGGTACGGGCGCCGCCGTAGCCAAGGCGTTGGGGCTGGAGCGCGCGCTCAAAGGCGGCATCGGCACCGCCTGCGAGCGCACGGCGGGCGACCTCACCGTGGGCGCTCTCGTCGCCGTCAACAGCTTCGGCGAAGTGGTCGACGCCGACAGCGGCCGCGTCGTCGCCGGCCCCCGCGGCGATGCCCCCGGCTCCTTCGTCCACACCCTGGACGTGCTGCGTAGCCAGCCGCCCCTGTCGCCCTTCGCGCGACAGGCCAACAGCACCATCGGCGTCGTCGCCACCGA
>JACPQO010000139.1 GCA_016190405.1 Chloroflexota bacterium
CCTCCCAGCGTTCCATCGGCAACGCCTGCGACATCGATCCGGGTGAGCCGATCGTGCCCCACACCCGCCATCTCCAGAAGAAGGAGCCAAATCCCACCCTCACCCGCCGCCAACCGATCTACGTGGACCACGACTGGTACCTGGAGCTGGGCGAGGAGTTCGCCTGCCACAAGGATGCCCTCAAGGCGGGCGGTGACTACCCGCTCCAGGTGACGGGCGGTCACGCCCGCTGGAGCATCCACTCCATGTGGGCGGATAGCCCCCTGCTCCTGCGGCTCCAGCGCGGCGAGCCTGTCATGTTCATGAGCCCGCCCGACGCCGAGCGGAGAGGCGTGGTGGATGGCGACCGGGTGGAGGTCTACAACGACGTGGGTTCATTTGAAATCCAAGCCGTCGTATCGCCGGCGGTGAGGCCGGGACAAGCAATGATCTACCACAGTTGGGAGAACTACCAGTTCAAGCAGTGGAAGCAGTTCCAGCAGGTGATGCCCACGCCCTTCAACCCGGTGGAGTTCGCGCCGGCCGGGGCCGAGTACCCCAACGTCCGCGGCATGTACGCCACCGGCTATCCCGGCCTGAGCGACCGCGACACCCGGGTAGAGGTCCGGAAGGCAGGCTGACCGGAAGAACCGGGTTGCGAACGAGAGCGGCCGTACTGCACAAATTCAACGAACCTCTGGTCGTCGAGGACATAGAGGTAGGTGAGCCCCGGGCCGGGGAGGTCCTGGTTAGTGTCGTCGCCACCGGCATCTGCCATTCGGACCTCAGCGCCTACCACGGCCACTACTTCAGCCCCCTGCCCATCATCTTGGGCCACGAAGGCGCGGGCACTGTCGAGGCCGTGGGCCCCGGGGTGACCAGGGTCAAGCCGGGCGATCCCGTTGTCCTGAGCGTCATCTGGGGCTGTGGCCAGTGCGGACAGTGCCTCCAGGGAAGGCCCTTCCGTTGCCAGATGCTGCTGTCCTCCGGGGCCGCTCGGGGAGCCATGCCCGACGGCACAAAACGCTTCCGCAAGGACGGCCAGGAGATCTGCCACTTCTTCTGCCAGTCCTCCTTCGCCCAGCACACGGTGGCGCCGGAGAGGCTGGCAGTAAAGGTGCCGGCAGACGTGCCCCTGGAGAAGCTGGGGCCCCTGGGCTGTGGGGTACAGACAGGCGCCGGCGCGGTCCTGAACGTAGCCAAGGTAGGGCTGGGCGAGAGCGTGGCCGTCTTTGGTTGTGGCGGCGTCGGCCTCAGCGCCGTCATGGCCGCCAGGCTAGCGCGGGCGTCCCCTATCATCGCTATCGACCTGGTCGACAGCCGGCTGGAGCTGGCCAGAGAGCTGGGAGCCACGCACGCCGTCAACGCTGCTGAGGCCAACCCCGTGGCGAAGATCAGGGAGATAACCGGCGGCGGCGCCGACTACGCCTTCGAGTGCATCGGCAACGTACAGACAATCCGCCAGGCCGTAGACTGCCTGCGCATGGGCGGCGCCGCCGTCATCACGGGCGCGCCTCCCCTGGGGACGGAAGTAAACCTGAGCGCGATGACGCTCATGACCACCCGCATCCTGGGCAACCTGGGCGGTGAGGGAGTCCCCGACGTCTTCATACCCAGCCTCATCGACCTGTGGCGCCGGGGCGAGTTCCCCTACGACCGCATGACCACCAAGACCTACGGCCTGGAGCAGATCAACGAGGCCATCGCGGATATGGAGCGGGGAACGGTGGTCAAGCCCCTCATCGTTTACTGAACGACGGGGCCGCGGGCCACCGAGGCGGGGCTAGTGTTGTGAATCAAACGCCGGACCGGCCCAGTTGTCATCCTTGGGGAGAGAGGAAGGGTAGTGCCATTGCGAGGAGCGAAGCGACGAAGCAATCTCGGCACGCCATCCACGCTCCGAGATTGCCACGGCTCGCCGTCGGCGAGCCTCGCAATGACAACTCGCCGGAGTTCTGATTCAGGACACTAAAAGACGACGTTCTGGTCCCGCAGGCGTCGAATGTCGTCCGGGCCATACCCGGCCCAGGTCAGGATCTCGTCGGTGTGCTGGCCCAGGGTCGGCGCCGAGTTCCCGATGGCCATGGGCGTCTCCTCGAAGAGGATGGGGAACCCCAGCACCCGTACCGGGCCCGACCACGGGTCCTCGTGGTCCACAATCATCTGGTTGAGCCGGTGCTGCTCGCTATCGAAGATCTCCAGCACGTTCAGGATCGGTCCGCAGGCCACTTCCCTCTCGTCCAGATAGGCCAGCCACTCGTCCGTCGTCTTGGTCAGGAACTTCGCCTCGGCGTCGGCGGGCAGGTTCTTGAAACGCCCGATGGATTCGGGGGTCATGATGGACTGGAGGGTGGCGCCCGGCTCGAAGCGGGGGTCCCCCAGCTCCAGCGCCTGGTTAAACCTTCGCTGCTGGCGCGCGTTGAGGCAGCCGATGGCGATGTACGAGTCCTTGGTGTGGTAGGTCCGGTAGTACACCGAGAGAATCAGGGCCATGGCGGCGCCGCCGGCCCCGACAATGGGCTGCCCGCCGATGCCTGTGGCCGTGGTGTCCAGCACGTCGCCGTACGGCACGCCCTGGGCCACCATTTGCCTGACCCCCTCCAGCGTCGCCGCCCGCCACTCCCGGTCGTCGCGCTCCACCGAGACGAGCCGCAGGATGTTCTGCAGGACGACGCCCGCCATCATCGATGTGCTGACGGCCTGAGGGCGCCCCGTTGCCTTCTTGTGGTACAGCGCCGCCACGATGCCCAGCGCCTCCAGCAGGAAGCCGGTCACATCGGCGATGGGCACGGTCTCGGGCGCCGGCAGGCGCTCATTCCTCCGGTCGACCACCATGGAGCCGCCGCCGCCCTGAGCGATGATGTCGAAGCCCAGCCGGTGCCGGTGCGGCCCCAGCTCGCCGTAGGCGCTCACCGTGCTGTAGATGAGGTCCGGGTTCACCTTTCGGAACGTCTCGCGGTCCATCTTCAGCTTCTCGGCGACCCCCGGGCGATAGTTCTGCGCCACCACCTCGCTTCGCCTGGCGATGGCGTATACGATCTCGCGGCCCTCAGGCTTCTCCAGGTCGACGCTGATACTGCGCTTGCTGCGGCCGATGTTCAGGCTGACCCGCATGCGGTCGGTGCCATCGGGGTTGACAGGCATGCCCGGCACCGGCGGTTCAGGCGGCGGCTCCACCCGGATGATAGTGGCGCCCATGTCGCCCAGGAGCATAGTGCCGCCCGGCCCGGCCAACTGCTGCGTCAGGTCCAGGATCGTCACGCCTGCCAGTGGGCCAGCCATTTCACACCTCCGAGAGGACGCGCGCTATCGGCGCGAGTTCTTTGGGGAGCCGCGCCGGGGAAGGGCATGGGGCAACTGGTCACTCCCGTTGCCCTTGGCGAAAGATGTTGGCGTAGGTCGCCTGGCTGGCTGCCGCCCGTTGCATGGCCGCGGTCCGCTCTTCCGCCGTCGCCATCTTGGCGATGACCCGACGTTCCATCCGCAGGCCCGTGTGCAGGTCCACCTCCATCGCCTGGTTGGTCAGAAACTTGGCCGCCGCCAGGGCGTAGGCGGCCCTCTCGATGAACACCCGGGCCATCGCCTCACAGGCGCCCAGCAGGTCGGCCGCCGGCACCACCCGGTTGACCATCCCGATGCGCAGCGCCTCGTCCGCCGACAGCGGCAGACCGCTGAAGATCACCTCCTTGGCGAAGCCGCTGCCCACCAGCCGCGGCAGCCGCTGGGTGCCACCGGCCATGGGCAGGGCGCCGAAGCGGATCTCCGGCAGCCCCATCTGCGCGGTATCGGCCATAATGCGGATGTCGCAGGCCAGAGCGATCTCGCAGCCGCCCCCCATGGCCGCGCCGTTGATGGCGGCGATCACCGGGACGTCAACCTCCTCGATGTGCGATATGAAGTCGCGGCCGCCCCGGAAGGCGGCCAGCCCCCTGATCTCGCGCAGGTCGGCGCCACCGCAGAAGTGTTTGCCAGCGCCGGTCAGAATGACCACCCGCAGCTCGGGGTCGGCCGCTACCTCGTCCAGGACGTCGTTCATCTCGGACGCGAGTTGCGCGTTGATCGCATTGGCGCGGTCCGGACGGTGCAAGGTGACGTAGGCGATGCCTTCTCGCTTTTCAAACAGGACCGTCTCGTAGGTCATCGCTGCCCTCCCAGGACTTGTGCCTCAGTGACCGGCGGCTGGCTAATTCTAGTGGCGGGCCTGATTAAAGACCTTTCCCAACAGTCTGTCAAGGTCGCTGCCGGCCAGACGATGGTGAATCAAACAACGCAGCTCGCTCGTTGAAATGACGCTCTAAAGCGTCGTGGCCTGCGGAACCAAGCCGACGCTTGGAGTGGCTACTCCAGCGCCTCCAGCGCCTCCAGCGCCTCTTCCAACGTGTGCCAGGCCAGCGTAGCGCACTTCACCCGCACGGGGAACTTGCGCACCCCACTGAGCGCCTCCAGGTCGCCTAGGGCCTCGGGGTCGATCTCGGCGGAGCCCGTCATCATGGCCGTGAAGTCGTGTGACAGCGCCCGCGCGTCGGCCACCATCTTGCCCGCCACCGCCTCCGTCATCATGGAGGCGGACGACTGACTGATGGAGCAGCCGCTGCCGCGAAAGGCGACGTCCGTTATGCGGCCGTCCTCGACCCTCAGGCCTACCGTCACCTCGTCGCCGCACAGGGGGTTCAGCCCCTCGTGCGTCGCCGTGGGGTGCGCGAGAGAGCCGCGGTGTCGCGGGTGGCGGTAGTGATCTATGATGATCTCGCGGTAGAGGTCGTCGAGCTCGGCTTCCTGGCGAGCGTACTCTTCTTCGCGGGAAGGGGGCATCTCTACTGGGTGTGGTTGCTGAAGAACCGGCGGGCCGCGACCAGCGCGTCCGCCAGGACGTCCACCTCTTGCGGCGTGTTGTAGACGTAGAAGCTGGCCCGGGCGGTGCCGGAGATGCCCAGCCGCCGCATCAGGGGCTGCGTGCAGTGGTGCCCCGCGCGCACGGCCACGCCGTGCCGGTCCAGGACCGTGCCCACGTCGTGGGGGTGCAGGTCCGGGTAGTTGAAGGAGACCACGCCGCCCCGCTCGCGGGCGTCCGGCGGGCCGTAGATGATAACGTCCTCCATCTGGCGCAGCCGGCGCAGGCAATACTCCGTGATCTCCACCTCGTGGGCGCGCACGTTCTCCATGCCCAGGCCGTTCAGGTAATCGATGGCGGCCCCGAAGGCGATGACGTCGGCGATGTTAGGGGTCCCGGCCTCGAACTTCCAGGGGACATCGTTCCAGGTGGCGCCTTCCAGGGTGACGCGGCGGATCATCTCGCCGCCGCCCAGGAAAGGCTCCATCTCCTCCAGCAGCTCGCGGCGGGCGCAGAGGACGCCGACGCCGGTGGGGCCCAGCATCTTGTGGGCGGAGAAGGCGAAGAAGTCGCAGCCCAACGCCTGGACGTCGACCGGCATGTGGGGCGCGCTCTGGGCGCCGTCCACCAGGAACATCGTTCCGTTGCGGTGGGCTTCGCGCGCCAGCTTCTCGATGGGGTTGATCGTGCCCAGCGCGTTGGAGACGTGGGTGATGGCCGCCAGCCTGGTGCGGCCGTTCATCACGTTCTCCAGGCCGTTCAGCTCCAGGGTCTGCTGCTCCGTGAGGCCGATATAGCGGACGCTGGCCCCCTTCTCAGCGGCCAGGCGCTGCCAGGGGACCAGGTTGGAGTGGTGCTCCATCTCGGTGAGCAGAATCTCGTCGCCTTCGCCAATGTTGGCACGCCCCCAGGTGTAGGCCACCAGGTTAATCGCCTCGGTGGTGTTGCGGGTGAAGACGATGCACTCCGGCGACGGTGCGTTGATGAAGGCGGCCACCTTGGCGCGGGTCTCCTCATAGGCCGCCGTGGCCTCTTCCCCCAGGCAGTGGATGGCGCGGTGGATATTAGCGTTGTACTGCTCGTAGTAGCGCACCAGGGCCTCGATCACCTGGCGCGGTTTCTGGGAGGTGGCAGCGTTGTCCAGGTATACCAGCGGCTTCCCGTACAC